>CALXVO010000022.1 GCA_944392065.1 uncultured Clostridia bacterium
AAATGCAAGCCTACACGCCACATCCAAAGGCGGACTCCCTTTAATCTATTGTTGGTTCTAAAATTCCAGTCTACACGTACTACGCAGGGAATTAATTATTTAATTATTATCTTTAATGTATTTATATATTATCATATTAATCTATTTTTGGCAAGTATATTTTTGCATTTTACAAGTAATTCACAAATGAATGTTACCAAATAGATATTAGACAATTTCTCTTTTTAATAATTGCTTTTCTATACTTCCTATTCCTATAAATCTGCTATTTTCATCATAGATTCTATACATTCCATCCTGTAAGGAATGGGCTAATTTTACACCATTAGAAAACAATGTTAATTTTTTCTCATTTAATATAATTTTATTTTCTTCTCCATAAAGTTTAATAAATAATTGCTCTATTGAAATAATGTTTTTTTGCACAAATTCTTCATTTTCTATATTTTTCTCTAAATCATCTATCTTTATACTATCTTTTATATTAAATATTCCTACTTTTGTTCTATTTAGTTCTTTCATATATCCAACTGTTCCCATTTTTGTTGCAATATCTTCACATAAACTTCTAATATATGTACCTTTTGAACATTTCACCGTGAAATATATTAAATTTTCTTTTTTATCTATTTTATTTAACCTTATGCTATATATTTCAATTTCTCTTGGCTCTATTTCTACTTTAATATTTTTTCTAGCATATTCATATAGTTTTTTTCCATTTACTTTAATAGCAGAATACATGGGTGGAGTTTGCATTTGCTTTCCGATAAAAGAATTTAGTATATTCACAACTATTTCTTCTTGTAGCTTACCAATATCCACATTTTGTTCTTCTATAACTTTACCCTCGGAATCTGCAGTATCAGTTTTCTGCCCTAATTTTAAAGTAACTTCATATTCTTTATCATGATTTATTAAATAAAAAGAAAGTTTAGTTCCCTTTCCTATTAAAATTGGTAGCAAACCTGTTGCATTAGGATCCAAAGTACCTGTATGTCCGACCTTTGCATTAAAAATGTGTTTTACTTTATTTACTACATCATGTGAAGTAAATCCTTTTTCTTTATTAATTAAAATAATACCATCCAAATCTATTCCTCCATATTTTACTTAATCTTTATTAACTTCTAACATAATTAAGAGGCAAATAAACAGTTACAATTCACGGTTATTTTTGTCAGAGCAATGTATTTTTAATTTTATGTTGGAGTACTTAAGGTGGGAACCCACAAGCTTACATTTAAGAGAAGTGAGATATGGGATGTGGTTACTACTCTATATTACAGCCTTTATTTGTCTTAGAATCTTTTCTTTTGCTTGTTCAATTGTACATTGCATAGTAGCACCTGCTGCACGTATGTGTCCTCCTCCTCCGAGTAAAATGCATACGTCTGAAACATTTACATATTCGTTTGACCTCATAGAAACTTTGCAACCTTTATCTGTTTGACGTAAAAATACAGAAACTTCAACGCCTTCAATATCTCTTCCTGTTTCTACTATACCTTCATGGTCGCCATTTTCAGCATTTACTTTTTCTTCATCTTCTTTTGTAATATATGTAAACGCTACTTTTCCCCCTTCAAAAAATTCTAGTCTATCTGCTGCAATCCTATTTAATTCGAAATTTGCTCTAGTCTTAGTCTGCAAAACCTTTCTATAGATTTTCGAAACATTTATACCTTTATTTAAAAGCCATGCAACAAATTCAAAAGTTTCTGCTGTTACACCAGAGTATTTAAAACCGCCAGTATCTGTAATAATTCCTGTTAAAATACAAGTTCCTATATCTTTTGTAATTTCAATTTTAAAATATTCAAGCACTACTAAAAGAATTTGTGCACATGCAGGTGCATCTGGACTTACATAGTTTATATCTCCAAACATTGTATTACTACTATGATGATCAATGGATGCTTTTACTGTAGCATTTTCAAAGTAGTTGGAAAACCCATTTAGCATTTTCATTGTTGCACAGTCTACCGAAATAGCCAAATCGTATTTCTCAATGTCCGATTCTTTTTTTATTTCTTCAGCTCCGGGCAAAAATTCAAATGTACGTGGATACTCTGGAATAATAATATCTGGATTTTTTCCATATTGTTTTAATGCATGATACAAGGCAAGCCCTGTTCCAATAGCATCTCCGTCTGGGTTTTCATGTGTTAAAATAACAATTGACTCTGCTTTATCAATTTCTTCTAAAATATTATCTAAAGTACTCATTTACGTTCCTCTCTTTTTTAAAACTTATTATTACAAATTATAGTTGTTTTTTGCCGGATTAATGCATATTTTAATTTTATGTTGGAGTGCTTATTATATTTATGCAATCTAGCTTTGTTCTTCTTTTTTTACATTTAATTCTTTCAAAATAGAATCAATTTTTGCTCCATGTTCCATTGAATCATCAATCTCGAAAACAAGTTCTGGAGTAATCCTTAAATTTACTGTTTTTGCTAATCTTGACCTTATAAACCCTGAAGATTCTTTTAATCCATCCATAGTATTTTTTATATTTTTAGAATTCAAAATACTCACATATACTTTTGCATATTTGAAATCTGGAGTTATTTTTACTCTTGTTACACTAAGCATTCCAGTAACATTTGGATTTTTAAGTTCATAATTAAGCACTTGGCTTAATTCTTTTTTTAGCTCTTCATTAATTCTATTTAATCTCGCTTCATTTTTCGGCACTTGTTTAATTCCTCCTTGTTATTTGCGCAAAAGGAGTACGTCCCCAATTGCAAAAACCAATTATCTTTCATATTTTACTAGTTTTGAAAAGAATTGTGTTTTGGCTAGGCGCGCAAATTAAAAATTTATGAGGCGTACTCTTTGTACGTTGATTAAATTTTTAATTTGCAGCAACAACGCCAAAACCAATTATCTTCAAAACTAAACTCTTTTTACTTCTTCCATAACATACACCTCAATAATGTCTCCCTCTTTAATATCATTGTATTTTTCTATTTGAATACCACATTCGAATCCTTTTGTAACCTCTTTTACGTCATCTTTAAAACGTTTTAAAGATGCTAATTTTCCTTCATGGATTACTACATTTTCACGAATTACTCTTACTCCTGCATTTCTTTCTACTCTTCCGTCTAATACGTAAGCTCCTGCAATGGTTCCTACACTGGATACCTTGAAGGTTTGTCTTACTTCTACATTACCTATTACTTTTTCTTCATATACTGGAGCAAGCATTCCCTTCATTGCTGCTTCTACATCTTCTATTGCATTATAGATGACAGAATATTGTTTTATTTCTACCCCATCTTTTTCTGCCATATCTTTTGCTTCCATTACTGGCCTAACATTAAACGCAATAATAATTGCTTTCGCTGCTTTTGCAAGTTGTACATCAGATTCTGTCACAGCCCCAACTGCAGAGTGAATTACTCTTACTTTTACTTCCTCATTAGACAATTTTTCTAGCGATTGTTTTAATGCTTGTGCTGTTCCTTGAACATCTGCTTTAACTATTATATCTAACCCTTTTAAATTTTCGCTCTCCATTTTTTCAAACAGATTGCTTAATGTTACCTTACTTTGTTCTGCTAATTCTTTTTCTCTTTCTTGGCGTTTTCTTCTTTCAATTAAATGCTTTGCCATTTTTTCATCTTTTACTTCATAGAATACTTCTCCTGCTTCTGGTACATTTGTAAGCCCCATAACCTCCACTGGTGTAGATGGACCTGCTTTTTTTATTTTTTGCCCTTTATCATTTTTCATTGCTCTAATTCTACCAATAGATGTGCCTACTACTATTGTATCGCCCTCGTCTAATGTTCCTCTTTGCACTAATATTGATGCTATTGGTCCTTTGGCTTTATCAAGTCTAGCCTCAATAACAGTTCCTTTTGCTTGTTTCCTTGGATTTGCTTTTAACTCCTTCATGTCTGCAACTAGTAGTACCATTTCTAATAAATTTTCTATATTAATATGTTTTTTGGCAGAAATTGGAACAAATATGGTGTCTCCACCCCATTCTTCTGGAACTAGTTCATATTCCATTAATTCTTGTTTAATTTTTTCTACATTTGCTCCTGGTAAATCTATTTTATTTACAGCAACAACAATTGGAATTTCTGCTGCTTTTGCATGATTAATTGCCTCAATTGTTTGTGGCATTACACCATCATCTGCTGCAACTACTAATATTGCTATATCTGTAATTTGTGCACCTCTTGCCCTCATACTTGTAAAGGCTTCATGACCTGGTGTGTCTAAGAATGTAATTTCTCTTCCGCTTACGTTTACTTTATAAGCACCAATGTGTTGTGTAATTCCTCCTGCTTCTCCTTCTATTACATTTGTACTTCTAATAGCATCTAATAGCGATGTTTTACCATGGTCAACGTGTCCCATTACAACAACTACTGGTGGTCTTGGTTCTAGTTCGTCTGGAGTATCTTCTGTATCATCAAATAGTATGTCCTCTTCTTTTATTTCTGCCTTTTTGTTTGCAGTAATGCCAAACTCACTTGCAACTAAATATGCAGTATCAAAGTCTAGCGTGTTGTTAATAGTAGCCATTATTCCTAGACTGAATAATTTCTTTATAACTTCTGCAGTAGTCTTTTTCATTTCCTGTGCAAAATCTTTTACAGTAATATTTTCTGGAATTGTTATTTCTTTAAGCTCAAATATTTTTTGCTTATTTCTTTCCTCTTCATCTTTTTGCATTTTCTTTTTGTTTCTTTTTCCTCTTGCTGTTGTTAAGTCATAATACTCAAGCATTCCTCCATCTTGCTCAGAAAACATATTTGATAATTTATCTACTTGTTTTAGATCTTTTAATTTTCCACTATCAAATTCATCAAATTGATTACTTCTTCTTGATTTATTTGCCTTTTTATTTGTTTTGCTATCATCATATTGGCGACTTGCTTTTTGCTTGTCTATTGCTTTACTACTATAATCCCTTTGCGATTCTTTTTCAGGCATCTCAATAGTCATTATATTTTTAATATTTTTATCTAGACCTTTTTCATCCAATGGTCTTCTTCCATTATTAAATCTTCCATTATTAAATCTTCCATTTTGATTATTTCGATAGTTATTTCCGTTTTGATTACTCCTACCATTTTTATCATTATTTTGGTTATTTCTATAGTTTTGGTTTCCGCCATTATTATTTTTGTAATTATTATTTCTATTATTTTGATTTCTATTATTATTTCTAAAATTATTATTTTTATTATCAAAATTTCTATTTTGAGGTCTATTTTCCTTCACTAATTCATGTTTATCTTCTGGTACCTTTACTTCTTTTACCTCATTTTTTTCTATTGGCTTCTCTTCTTTTATTTCTGCCACCTTTACTATTTCTTCTCTTTTTGCTTGTTTATTTTCTTCTTTTCTTGGTTCTTCTTTAGGCTTAAGTCCGAAAAGTTCGCTTACAGTAAGAGGTTTTGTTTGTTTGTTTCTATATACAATGTTATAGTCCTTATTATTGCTTCTTTCCACAAATCCAATACCCTTTTTGCTATGTTCTTGTGATTTATTATTTGCTTGCATATCTTTTTCTTCTTCTGAAATTATAACTTCTCTTCTGATAATAACAGGAGTTTCGCTTTTCTTTGAATTTGAAGAAGTAGTGACTTTTTTATTGATTTTAGAGTCCAATTTTCCTGTTTTGTCTTCGCCTTTTTTAGGAGATGGATTTTGTCCTTCGCTTTCAGACTTTTTAGCAGATGAGTTTTCTGCTTTATTTCCATTTCCGTTTATACTTTTTTTAATTATATTTGCTTGTTCATCATCAACAGCACTTAAGTGACTAGTTACATCAATTCCCAAGCCATTTGCTATTTTTATAACCTCTTTGCTTGTTAATCCTACTTCTTTTGCTATTTCGTGTATTTTCATTTTACCCAATAGCTTCACCCCCATTAATTATTTTTATAATTTCTTTTGAAAAATTTATATCTTTTATTCCTACTATAGCTTTATTATTTTTTCCTATAGCTTCGCTAATTTCATCAATGCTCAAATATTCAAATATAGGTACTTTCTTATTATCGCATATACTATTAAATTTCATTTTCGTCCTTTCCGCTGCATCTGTGGCAATAATTATTAACTTTACTTTATTTTTTTCTATAGATTGCATACATGCCTCAGTTCCAAAAACTATTTTCCCAGCGCGTGTTGCTAATCCAAGTAGTCCACATATTTTCTTACTATTTATCAATAATTACACCCCTTAGCTTATCATAGATTTCATCAGCTATTTTGGCTTCGAAAGCTCTTTCCAATCTTTTAGTTTTTATAGCTTTTTCAAGGCATGTTATATTATCGCAAATATATGCTCCTCTTCCTTGTGCTTTTCCAGTTCTATCTATACTGATGTTTCCTTCTTTATTTTTTACTATTCTTATAAGATTTTTTTTGTTTTTTTGTGAATTACAACCTATACAAGTTCTTTGTGGTAAACTTTTCAAATTAAAACCTCTTTCCCCTTTTATTGTATTCAGCTTGTTTTATATTATTCTTTTTGACTTTTAGCTTCTAAGTGTTTTCTGTTTTTTGAACTATTTTATTGGTATTTATTTTCTTTACTTGCTTCTTCCTATTCTTCTGTCACTTCTACATTATCTTCACTTATCTCTTCTGTTGTTTCTGTATTACCTTCCTCTTGTACGTCTTCTACTTCTCCTTGCTCTGCTTCTTCTTGCATTTTTGCAAGCATTTCTCTAAATTGTGATTCGCTCTTAATATCTATTTTCCAATTTGTAAGTCTTGCAGCAAGTCTTGCATTCTGTCCCGCTTTTCCTATTGCTAAAGATAATTGATCATCTCTTACAATTACTTGTGCGAATTTTTCTTCTGATTTTACATCAACTGCCATAACTTCTGCTGGAAGCAATGCTGCCGAAATATAAATTGCAGGGTCTTCTGACCATTCTATAACATCGATTTTTTCTCCATTTAATTCATTGATAATATTTTGTATACGTATTCCTTTTTGTCCAACACATGACCCAACAGGATCTATATTTTCGTTTTGGGAATATACTGCTACTTTACATCTGTTTCCAGCATCTCTTGAAATACTTTTAATTTCTATGAGTCCTTCATATATTTCTGGAATCTCCAGTTCAAATAGCTTCCTTACAAAATCCACATGTGCTCTAGAAACAATAACTTGTGGAGCACCCTTTGTGCCTTTTTCTACATCTAGTATTACTCCTCTTATTTTATCATTTACATGGTATCTTTCTGTTGGTATTTGTTCTTTTACAGGCATAACTCCTTCTAGCTTTCCTAAATCTAAAACAACAATACCTCCATCTGCCTTTTGCACTATTCCTGAAACAATTTCTCCTTTTTTGTCATTAAACTCATTAAACAAAAAGTTTCTTGATGCTTCTCTAATTTTCTGAACAATTACTTGCTTTGCAGTCTGTGCCGCAATTCTACCAAAGTTTTTTGGCACTTGCTCAATTTCTACTTTGTCTCCAATTTCTAATTTTTTATTTATTTTTCTTGCATCTTCTAAACATATTTGTAATTTGTCATTTTCTATATCCTCTGGTTTTTCAACCACATCTTTTTCTGCATAAATATGAATTTCCCCTGTTTCTCTATCCATTGTTATTTTCACATTCTCTGCAGAATCAAAATTTCTCTTATATGCTGTAACTAGTGCTGTTTCTATTGCCTCTAGTAAAACATCCTTCTTGATTCCATTTTCTTTTTCTAGTTCATTCATTGCTATAATTAATTCGCTACTATCTATTGCTTGATTATTTGTTTTTGATGCTTTTTTCATTTTTTTAATTCCTCCCTTTAGATTTTACTCATCTGATTTTCCTAAATCCTAAATTTTTTAATTTATTTAGGATTTTCTATCTATTAAATCATCCTTTCAATTTTCTTGTGTGAAAGATTTTTAAGCTATTTTTTACTAATCTAGACTATCCCAATCAAATACAGTTTTTATCTGTGAAATATTTTTTCTTTCTATATTTATTGTGATGTTGTTTTCTAATTCTAACTCAATGTTATCTGCATCAAAGTCATGTAGTTTTCCAACTATCTCTTTAACTTTATTGGCCTTCTTCTTTTTTCCTTTATTGTTTTCCTTTTTATCATCTTTTTCGTTAGTTTGAAAATCCATTGGTTTAAATAAATTTACTTGCACTTCTGTTCCAATATTTTGTTTTAGATGTTCATCTTTGCGTAAAATTTTTTCTAATCCAGTTGAAGATACTTCTAAAAAATATTGTTCTTTAATGTAATCTGCTGTATCCAATATGTCATTAATTCCGTCATTTACTTTCTCACAATCATTTAAATCAATACTTCCATTTGGCCTTTCAATAAAGACACGTAAGAAATAATTTTGTCCTTCCTTTACATATTGTACATCATAAAGTTCATAGCCTAAATCTTCAATTGGCTTTTTTAGTAGGCTTTCTACTCTTTCTTCTATATTTGCCATGTTTTCTATCAATCCTTTCTTAGGGCACAATGGAAATATATATTATCCATTATGGTTAGCAAATATTAACATCTCTCATTACGTACAGAAGAGTGGAATTTGTTTCCACTCTTCTGTTCTCCTTATGTCTATTTAATTATACTGCATATTTTTACCGATTGCAAGTATTTTTTGAAAATTTTCATTCCAAAATAGGGACAGGCGTATTTGTCCACTTTTTTCCACAAATACGCCTGTCCCTTTTTTCTGTTTTTCCCTAATTGGGGACTGTCCCCAATTAGGAAACTCTCATTTTCTAAGTTCTGCTCCTAGTTTCTTTTCTAGGGTGTCAATTACTTTTGCTACTGCGTCATTTACTTCTTCGTCTGTTAAGGTTCTGTCGTTCTTTTCAAAGGTTAGTGAGTATGCAATGCTCTTTTTGTTTTCATCAATTCCTTTTCCCGTATAGACATCAAATACATCTATTTTTGCTAAGCTAGAGCCTGCTGCCTTTTTGATTAGTGTTGCTATTTCATTAGATGTTATTTCTTTATCTACTACAACAGCTAAGTCTTTTTTTACACTTGGGAATTTTGAAATTTCTTTATATTTCATTTTTCCTACTTTTTTGTCTAATAATTTATCTAAGTTGATTTCCATTACGTAAACAGCATCTTTTTCTAGTGAAGGATGTACTCTTCCTATTAATCCAACCATATCATTATTTACTGATATTAATGCAGATTGTCCTGGATGAACTTCATCTGGCATTTTGTCTTCTTTTACTACAAAGCTATATCTTCCACTGTATCCTAAATAGTCTAATAGCTCTTCTACTATTCCTTTTATAATGTAGAAGTCCACTTGCTTTTTATTATCTACTCCTAAATAGAAGTCTCCTGCCATAAGTGCTGCTATTTTATTGGTCTCTCCATATTTTTCTCCTTGTTTATAGAATGCTTTTCCTATTTCGAATACCGATACGTCTTTATTACTTCTTGCTTTATTATATTCATAAATTTTTAATAGAGATGGAAGTATGCTGTGTCTTAATGTGTTTCTTTCTTCTGTCATTGGGTCTAATAGTCGAACTAACTCTGTATCATCTTTTGTGAAGTATTTTGCTTCTTTCTCTCCTACTAATACATAGGATAAGGTTTCGTTTAGCCCTAAATCTACCATTTTATTTCGAATACCACGAGTTACTTTGTCATAACTTCCTGCTTTCATTGGCATTTCTGGTAGTCTTCCTACAATATTATCTACTCCATAAATACGTCCTACTTCTTCTATTAAATCTTCTTTAATAGAAATGTCTCCTCTTCTTCTAGGAACCGATACTACAATAGTTTCAACCTTTTCTAAGTCTTTTTCCGCTTCTGTAAAGTCAGATTTTTTACCATTTACCATAACTTCAAAAGCTAATCTTCTAAATACATCTAGTACATCTTTTTTGGCAATATCCATTCCTAATACATCATTTATTTTTTGAAAGGATATCTCTATTTCTCTATTAGCTAAATCTGATGTATCATATTTTGCAATTCCCCCTACTACTTCGCCTCTAGCATATTCTTCTAACATCTTACTAGCTCTTTCCATTGCCATATAGGTTCTATTTGGGTCTAAGCCTTTTTCAAATCTAGAACTTGCTTCACTTCTTAATATTTTTTGTGATGTTTTTCTTATTTTTACTCCATCAAAAATAGCTGCCTCTATTATAACATTTTTGGTATTATCTGTAATTTCGGTATCTAAGCCACCCATAACACCTGCAAGGCCAATAGCTCTTTCTCCATCCGAAATAACGATATCTTCTGCAGATAAGGTTCTTTCTTTTCCATCTAAGGTAAATAGCTTTTCTCCTTCCTCTGCCATTCTTACTTCAATTTTACCTTTTAGAGTATCTGCATCATAGAAATGTAGTGGCTGACCAGTTTCTAGCATAACATAATTACTAATATCTACTACATTATTAATTGGTCTTATGCCAGATGCAATTAACCTATTTTTGATAAAGGCAGGGCTTTCTCCAATTTTTATATTCTTCACTTCTCTTGCTAAGAAGATAGAACAATTATCAGTACCTACTTCCACTTTAAAGCTATTATTGATATCTTCACTATTTTCTCCATGTGTTAAATCAATATCTTTTACTTTTTTATCGTAAATAGCCCCTATTTCATAAGCCATTCCCAATATGCTAAGTAAATCTCCTCTGTTTGCTGTTAAGTCAAAGTCAATTACTGCATCATCCATTTGCATATATGCTATTGGGTCTTCTCCCACTGGTGCATCTGCTGGTAATTCATGGATTCCTGTTTTATCTACTTCGTCTGCATATTTATGTTCCAAACCAAGTTCAAGCATAGAGCAAAGCATTCCATTGGACTCCTGTCCTCTTACCATTCCTCTTTTTATTACTCTTGGTTTATCATCTTTTTCAATTACACCTCCAGCTTTAACTGTTATTCCAGGAAGCACTGCTCCATCTAGTGCTACAATAACCTTAAGCCCTTCTCTTACATTTGGCGCACCACAAACAATAT
Organism: uncultured Clostridia bacterium; assembly: GCA_944392065.1. Taxonomy (GTDB): domain Bacteria; phylum Bacillota; class Clostridia; order TANB77; family CAG-508; genus CALXVA01. The sequence goes on from CALXVO010000022.1 coordinate 10,990, forward strand.
TTAGCACTTCACTTCTCACATTTACTTTACATACATGTAAATGATCTGAATCTGGATGCATTTTGCATTCTACCACTTCACCTATTATAAGCTTAGAAGCATTTAGAAGCTTTCCTGCTTCGTCATATTCGTTTCCTACTCTTGTCATATCTTCTGCAAGAGTGTTTACATCCACATCGATATCTACATAGTCTTTTACAAAATTTGTACTTAACTTCATTTTCTTACCTTCTTACCTTATATATTTAGGTTTTTATATTGGTCAAACCTATAAACCATGCTCTTCAATAGGATATCCACTATTTTTTATACCCTAGAACTTTGCTTGAACAATATGGGGCTGTTCCCCAAACGACAACCTTGTCGTTTTTTGGCCTGTCCCTAGAACGACAAAGTAGCCTAACGATCTAATCTGTCAAATTGATTTAAAAATCTTACATCATTTTGGTATAACAAACGGATATCAGTAATTCCGTATTTGAACATAGCAAGTCTATCTAGCCCTGTTCCAAATGCAAATCCACTATATACTTCTGGGTCATATCCTCCCATTTTAAGTACATTTGGATGCACAATTCCAGAACCTAATACTTCAATCCAAGCAGTTTGTTTGCACAAGTTACATCCTTTTCCACCACATTTAAAGCAACTTACATCTACTTCATAAGATGGTTCTGTAAATGGGAAATAACTTGGTCTAAAACGAAGTTCTAGATTTTCTCCTAGCATTTTTCTTACAAACACCTCTAATGTTCCTTTTAAATCTGCTAAGGATATATTTTTATCTACTACTAATCCTTCCACTTGGCTAAATTGATGCGAATGGGTTGCATCATCATCTCTACGATAAGTTTTACCTGGGCAAATAACTCTTATTGGTGTTTTTTCTGTATTATCCATCATTGTTCTTGCTTGCACTGCTGAAGTTTGTGTTCTTAATAGATATTCTGATGTTATATAAAAGCTATCTTGCATATCTCTTGCTGGGTGTCCTTTTGGAAGATTTAATCTTTCAAAACAATACTCATCTGTCTCAAGTTCTGGACCAGATACTACATCATATCCCATCGAAACAAATAAATCCTCTACCTCTTCAATAATTCTATTTAAAGGATGTTTACTTCCTCTTTTTACCTTTGTACTAGGAAGGGTAATATCAATAGTCTCCTCTTTTAGTTTTCTTTCTAATTCTTGTTTTGCAAACTCTTCCTCTCTTGACTTTATAATAGTCTCCAATTCATCCCTTACTTCGTTTACTTTACTACCAATAATTGGTCTTTCTTCTGGAGATAAACTTCCCATACCTCTTAAAATGGCAGTTAATTCGCCTTTTTTTCCTAAGTACTTTACTCTAGCTTCATCTAATTCTTTTGCATTCATAGCCTTGTTAATCTCTTCTACAGCTACTTCTCTAATTTTGCTAATTTGCTCTTGCATAAATTCCTCCTCCTTTTCCAAATTAGGGCCGGGCCTTTTTGTCCACTCTTTTTAAAATGCCAAAATTATCTTCTTTAGCCATCCCTATTGTTTTTTTGAATACGAAAGGCATTTCGCAGGGCTAGTCTCTGGAGCAACGGCGAAATACATGTCGCTCACTTCGCTCGGACGGCCCAAGGTAGCCTAACCTTGTTGTATACGAAAAAATCGTTAAAAATACTGAAATATCAAGGAAAATATCGATTTTTCCTATACAATAAAAAAGCTAGTCATCCTATAAATCTATATATAAAGATTACAGATTCATAGGACGACTAGCTTTTTTGAGCCGTGGTACCACCTAATTTTATTAATTACTATTTTATTGATACATTAAATCTCTAAAATTTAATTAACCTCATTTTTGCTATAACGGGCAATCCGTCTTTTTCTATTTTGAATGCTTTTTTCTTAGTATATACTATTTTTTAATCTACTGATTATTTTACATTTTAATTTGTTTTACACTAAAGAAATTTCATACTTCATTTCAAAAAAGAACCTCAAAAGTGAAATTTCAGTTTAAAACATATTAATAGGCTCTCAGCCTTTGACCTATTTCTCTTTTAATATGCGAGCATTAAACTTACTTTGCTTTTTCTATGGTTTTTATTTTTAATGTATATAATTATATCACAAAAATTTTAGAATACAAGTATCAGATTTAAATTTTTACCCCCCAATGTTACTGGATAGTTACTGTTTAGTGTAGAATTCAATTTTACAACTATGTCTTAGTAGTATGTATATTTCTCAAATTTTATTTATTTTAGTTAATAGTAATATTATACATTTACATACTCATTCATTGGTTTTACTAGATATTTTAATTCATCTAATTTATCAGTTGAAACATAACCTGGTTTTCCATTAATTACATCTGGAATTCTATTTACCACAGTTGCACAAGTAAGTTCTACTGTAGAAGGTCTTGACACTACTATCGTTGTATTTGGCTCTCCTTCAATGGTCCATTCATTCTTATCATAATCTTCTTTTGAATATACTTTTCCTATACATTGTGATTCAATAGTAATTCCTTCTTTTGTTTTTGTTGTAACAACTGCACTCATTCCTGTTGCTGTTCCTGCTTTAACTGTCATACCTAATGTTGAGGAATCAATGTCTTCTTTATAGGTTTGTGGTACACATTCTTGTGTTTGACTAATTGGTGTTAGTCCTAATTTTGAACATAGCCATCCATTTACATTCCACATATAGGATGGTGCATATTCTCCTGCATTAATTACTTTTTGCCTTTCTTCATCACTTACTCTGTCAGCAGATGCAATTTTTTCGTCAAATTCTTCTAGGGTTAAACCTGCTCCATGTGCTTGTGCTAGAGCAATACCATAATCTTCTACATTATATGAAGAACTTCCTTTTATTTTGGTTATTTTTTGTGTAGAACCTGCAATTGCGCTTATTAATTCTCCCCAATAAATATCTTGGTAACCGCTTCCTGTAATAGTACATCCATTTTCTTTTGCTAGTTTATCTATTTCATTTGCAACGGTTGGATTTGAGTTAAATGGGAAGAACGCTTCCTCACAAGTAGATATTGCATTAATTCCTA
>CALXVO010000023.1 GCA_944392065.1 uncultured Clostridia bacterium
TATACATAATAGGAACTATAATTTTAATTGTTATTATAATAATTATTTGTATTTTTAATAAAAAAGTAAGAAGAAAGGAACAATAATAATGAGTGTAAGAAAAGCAGTTATCCCTGTTGCTGGGTTTGCAACAAGATTTTTACCTGCATGCAAAAGTTTGCCAAAGTGCATGTTAACAATAGTAGATAAACCAATTATTCAATATCTAGTAGATGAAGCCGTGGCATCTGGTATAGAAGAAATACTTTTAGTAGTAGGAAGAAAAAAGGAAGTTGTGGAAGATTATTTTTCGGAGGATAAAGAATTACAAGATTTCTTAATAGAGAGAGGAAAAGAAAGTTTTATTCCACAAATAACAAACTTATCTGGAAAAGCAAAAATTCATTTTATTGAAGAAGAAGGTGGAGCAAAGGGACTTGGACATGCAATCTATATGGCAAAGGATTTTATACAAAATGAGCCATTTGCTATTATGTATGGTGATGTTATTATGCAAGGAGAAAAACCATGTTTGAAAGAAATTATTGAACAACATGAAAAATTAGGTGCATCTGTTATTGGGGTAGAAAAAGTTGCTTGGGAAGATGTACCTAAGTATGGAAATGTTTCCGGAGAAGCGATAGATGATAGGTTATATAAAGTAGAAAAAATGCAAGAGAAACCTAAAGTAGAAGAAACAAAATCAAATTTAGCAATATCGGATAGACATGTACTTATGCCAGATTTATTTGATTTCTTGGCAAAAACAAAACCAGGCAAAGGAGGAGAAATACAAGTAACAGATGCTTATAATAGTATGGTAAATACAAAAGAAGGTGTTTATGCATATGATTATAAAGCAAAAAGATTTGATTCTGGGGATAAACTAGGCTTTGTAAAAGCATCCATCGATGAAACGTTAAGAAGACCAGAATTAAGAGAAGATTTAATTAAATTTATAAAAAGTTTAAATATGTAAAAGTACTCAAATGCATTGAGTACTTTATTTGTTGCGTTTTATTAAAACATATGATATACTGGCTTCACTAAATAAAATTAAGAAATAAAAGGAAAGGAAAATGTAAGTATGGAGGAATACAAAATTAAATATAATGAATGGCTAAAGGATCCAATTATTGATGAGGAGAGTAAAAAAGAGCTTTTGTCCATAAAAGAAAATGAAGAAGAAATAGAAGATAGATTTTATAAGGACTTAGAATTTGGAACAGCAGGACTTCGTGGAATTATTGGTGCCCGGAACTAATAGAATGAATAAATATACGGTAACAAAAGCAACGCAAGGATTAGCAAATTATATTATAAAACAAGGAGGACAAGATAGAGGTGTTGCTATTGCGTATGATTGTAGGATAATGTCAAAAGAATTTAGTGAAGAGACAGCACTATGTTTAAATGCAAATGGAATAAAAACATATCGATTTGAAGAATTAAGACCAACTCCTGAATTGTCGTTTGCAGTAAGAGAATTGGGTTGTATTGCTGGAATTGTAATTACTGCAAGTCACAATCCTCCAGAGTATAACGGATATAAAGTATATTGGGAGGATGGTGCTCAAATTGTAGAGCCAACAGATAAAGAAATAATTAATGAAGTTAAAAATGTAACTGATTTTTCTAAGATAAAAATGATGGATAAAGATAACGCAATACAGGAGGGGCTATATCATACGATAGGAAAAGAAATAGATGATAGATACATAGAAGAATTGAAAAAATTAATCGTAAATGAAGATGCTATAAAAGAAATGCAAAAAGAAATAAAAATAGTATATAGTCCGCTACATGGAACAGGTGCTAAATTAGTACAAAGAGTATTAAAAGAAATAGGTTTTGAGAATGTATATACAGTAAAAGAACAAGAACAGCCAGATGGACATTTTCCTACTGTAAGTTATCCAAATCCAGAAGATCCAAATGCATTTGTGTTAGCTTTAAACCTTGCTAAGGAAGTTGATGCAGATGTAATACTAGCTAACGATCCAGATGCAGATAGATTGGGAATATATGTAAAAGATGCAAAAACTGGAGAATATATACAATTTAATGGAAATATGACTGGAAATCTTATTGCAGAGTATATTTTATCACAAAAGAAAGCAAATGGAACATTGCCAGCAAATGGTGCTATTATAAAAACAATTGTATCTTCTAATATGACAGATGCCATTGCTAAAGAATATGGTGTAAAGCTATTTTCAACACTAACTGGATTTAAGAATATTGCTAAAATTATTAGAGAGTTTGAAAAAGATAATTCATATCAATGCTTATTCTCTTATGAAGAAAGTTATGGTTGCATTATTGGGACACATGCAAGGGATAAAGATGGAATTGTTGCAGTTATGACAATATGTGAGGCAGTAGCATACTATAAAAAGCAAGGCATAACTTTATGGGATCAAATAAATAAAATGTATGAAAAATACGGATATTATAAAGAAAAACAAATTGCAATTACACTAAAAGGCATAGAAGGTGCAGAAAAAATAAGAAACATGATGGAAAATATGAGAAATAATCCACCAAAAGAAATAGCAGGGTTAAAAGTTAAATCTTTTGGAGATTATCAAAAACAAGAAATAGTAGATAAAAGTGGAAATAAGAAAAACACTGGCCTTCCTAAATCAAATGTATTGTATTTTGAATTAGAAAAAAATGCATGGGTATGTGTTCGTCCTTCTGGAACAGAGCCAAAAATAAAGTTTTATATGGGAGTATGTGAAAATAGTAATGAAGTGGCAGACGAAGAGTTAGATAGGATAGAATCAGTAGTGAAAGATTTGGCATCCATATAGAAAATAAATTTTATAAAAAATTAATATTAATGCAATAAAATATGATTTTATTGCATTAATATAGTGAAAGGGGTAAAAATGAATTCAAAAATATTGGTACCAAATGTTGATGAATGTCAGGAATCCTTATTAGAGAAATATATAAAAGATATTAGCTTTGGAAATAAGGATTCTTTATCTGATTTATATAACGTTACAAAAACATCAGTATATGGGTTTGCTCTATCTATACTTAAAGATTTACATGAGGCAGAAGATGTTTTTCAAGAAGTTTATATAAAAATATATGAAAATGCTAGTTTTTATCAAGCAAACGGTAAGCCACTGGCATGGATATTAACTATAACAAAGAACCTGGCATTAATGAGATTAAGGAAGAAAAGAAATCATATGGATTTAGCTGAATTAAATGAAATCTTAGCAGATAACAAAGGAGTTAATGATACTGAAACCCAAATGCTTATATCGACTGTTTTTGAATATATTTCTGATGAAGAAAGAAATATACTAATATTACATTCAGTATCAGGTTTTAAACATAGAGAAATAGCAAAAATGCTAGGGATACCGCTTTCTACAGTTCTATCAAAATATAATAGAGCAATAAAAAAAATTAAGAAAAGGATGGGTGAGGATATATATGAAAAGGCGTGAGATTGAGAGAAAACTAAATCAAACGATTCTGAATATTGTTCCAGATTCATTAGATAACATCCTTGCCCGATGTGAAGAAAGGGAAGGGTTTGAAAATATGAATCTTGTTAAGAAAAAAGAAGATAAAAAAGAATTAATTGAAAAAAAGAAAACTAATTTTTGGATTCCTAAATTAGCTGGGGCATTAGCTACATTTGCAATATGTTTATTTGGAATATTCGGTTTTGCTCAATACCAGGACACAAATAAATCTGTGGATTCTATTATTGATTTTGATGTGAATCCAAGTATTGAAATAAAAACAAATAAGAAAGAAGAAATAATTGAAGTAAATGCATTGAATGATGAAGGTAAAACAATTCTTGAAGACATGGACTTAGAAAAGGTTGATTTAGATGTGGGAGTAAATGCAATTATAGGGTCAATGCTAAAAAATGGATATATTACAGAAGCTCAAAATTCTATATTAGTATCAGTAAAAAATAATGATGAAGCTAAGGCGAAAGAGCTAGAGGAAAGAATATCTAAAGAAATAGATGCATTACTTGGAGCAAAGAATATAGAAGGTTCTGTTTTATCACAAATGTATAATGATGATGATGAAATAGAAAAATTAGCAAAAGAGAATAATATATCAGAAGGAAAAGCAAACTTAATAAGTAAAGTTTTGAAATCAGAAATGAAGGACTCCAAGGGAAATTTATATACATTTGAATCTTTAGCTAAACTATCAATTAATGAATTAAACTTATTACTAAATTCTAAAAATGTGGTATTAAGCGAAGTTTCTTCTATAGGAACTGCTAATGAAAAGTCATATATTGGAACAGAAAAGGCAAAGGAGATAGCATTTTCTAAAGCAGGAGTGACAGCTAATGATGTATATGATTTAGAAATAGAACTTGATTGTGATGATGGAATTTTAATTTATGAAGTAGAATTTAAATCAGAAAAAAATGAATACGAATATGATATTAATGCAAAAGATGGAAATATTATTAAATCATCTGTAGACATAAATGATGACGATGACGACGATGATGATGATAAAATAAACACAAATGTAAATACAGGTTCAAGTACAAATTCACAAACTACAAATAATTCTAACAAGAATAATAGCAATAGATATGACGATGATAGATATGATGATGACGATGATGATAGATATGATGATGACGATGATGATAGGTATGATGATGACGACGATGATAGGTACGACGATGACGATGACGATGATGACGATGATGATAAGTATGATGATGACGACGATGATAGGTATGACGACGATTAAACATTAAAAACGGATGAAGTTATTACCCAAAAAAGATAAGCAAATAATGAAGTGAACCCAAATTATTAGACAAAAAAGTTTAATAAGGAGGGTTCACTTCAAAATTACTTATCGTTTTAAGTTAATTGATATAGTTTATTTTCTTTTTTAGTTTTCTTATTAGTTGCTGGAGGTATTTCATATTTTATATTAAATTTTTTAAAACTTTCTAAATTATTTTCTTCTAAACAAGCAAGGTATATATCTAGTTCGTCTATTGACTTACAAGCAGCTATTATTGCTGGATGTAGATTATAATTTACCAATAACTCAAAAGCTAATGATAATGCATTAAATCTTGAACCTTTTTCTTTATTTTTAATTAAATTGTACGCTTCTCTGAATCTTGCAATAGATGCAGGTTTAAAATGTGATAAAGGAAAAGTGTAATTCTTTTTTATTAAATCTTCTATAGATTCAAATTCTCCTAAATGATTATTAAAATATAATTTTATATTTTCTAAGTTATAAGGTAAAATCACTTGATTTCGTATTTCTGAAATCACTAAAGTATTATCTACTAAAGAGTTATATGCTACTTCAGTATTTGTATAATTAACAGAAGTAGATTCTTCTTCCCCAACTTTTTTTTCTTTTACTACATCAACTAATTCAAGAGAAACATCATGTATAAATTTTTCAATGTCAGATGTTTTTGCAAAAATTGTAGAAATATTATTTGTATATAATGAATTATAATCTTTTATATAAGTATCTAAGCCCGAATCTGTTAAAAATTCAAATGTAGATTTCAAGTTTTCTAAAATATCTAACAAATTTTTCAGCATAGAAATATTTTGTTTTATTCTATTTAAATTAATAATAGCATCATCTAAATATGGCTTTTCAACAGCAGAATTTATAAAAACAGAAATTTGATTTGTTAGGCTAGTTTGTATCATTAGATAAGAATTTAAAACTTGTACTTCTGCTTCTATATCGTCTACTAGATTTTCTTTAGTAGAATAAGTAATCATTTGTTTCCTCCAAAAGTATTTTGTCTTATTATATCATTACATGGAAAAAAATCAAGAAATATGTTAAAAAAAGTTGAAAAAAGCATAACGTTATGATATAGTTTTTTTGAAAAAATAGAAAGGAATAGGGGAAGAAAATGAAAAGAGTTTTAGGAAATGTAATATTTATTATTTATGCAATTATAGCAGTTTTTGTAACAATATGTTTATTATCTTATAATGAACATAAAATAAGTGAATTTGGACAATACTCATTACTAATTATAGATAGCAATCAATTAGAACCAAATTTTAATGAAGGAGATTTAGTAATCGTAAATAAAAAAGATAGTATTAAAGAAGGAGATAAAATTTTCTTTTATAATACATATAGTTCGTCTTTAGAAGTAACCTTAGCAGAAGTAACATCAATAGAAAGAGTAAGCAATACAGAATATACATATACATTAAATGGAGAAATATCTATTTCTAGTGAATATATATTAGGACCTGCTAATACCTCAACAAGAATAGCAGTAGTTGGAACAATACTAAGTATTTTAGAATCTAAATGGGGATTTTTATTTTTAATTGTGTTCCCATCATTAATAGCTTTCTTATATGAAATTTATATAGTAGTAATAGAAGTTAAAAAACTAAAACAAGTAGAGGATGCAAATTAAATGAGGAAAAAATATATTCTTGGTTTAATAGCTCTTATATGTATGCTATTAACTATTTATTATATTATGGATACTCTTGCTATTTTCGAAAGCATTGTAACGGGCGAAGTTGAAGTACAAAACGGAAAATGGATTATTCATATTAATAATACAGATATATCGACTGGTAATAATAAAGAATTTGTTATTGATCAAATAGATATTGAAGGAAGCAACCGCATAGAACAAGGAAAGATAGCACCAGGATTAAGCGGAAAATTTGATGTTGTAATAGACCCAAATGGTACAGATGTGTCTGTAAGATATGACATTGAGTTTGATTTATCTAAATTAGAGGGAACAAAAATAAGAATCAATTCGATAGAGGAAACAGAAATGGGAAATATGTTTATTCAGACAGGAGAAAATACATATACAGGCATAATACTTCTAGACGACATAAGAAATGGAGCCAAACATAATATTACTGCCCAATTTGATTGGCAGGAGGATGAAACGACAGATGAAGAAGATAGTAAAATTGGTGCAATTCCTAATAATAAAATTTCCATACCAGTATCTGTAAAAGTAAGCCAATACTTAGGGGAAGAAGTAGAGGAGTACAGCAAATGAAAATTGCTAAGAAAGTTTTAGAAATATTGATAAATATTTTAGTAATAATTGCTTTGGGTATACTTGTTATAGCAATATATTGTATTATACAAGTGAAGGTACTACATAAAGATTATGCTAATTTATTTGGATATGCTTTTTTTGAGATTAGTACAGGAAGTATGGCAGATGCATTAAACATAGGTGATGGCATTATTGTAAAATTAACAAATGATGTTACTACTGGAGACATTATAGTTTATAAACAAGATAATTACTATATAACACATAGAGTAATAGAAAAAGAAGGAGAGATAGTTACTACAAAAGGTGATGCAAATAATGCAGAAGATGAGCCGATACAGATTTCACAAATATGTGGAAAGGTAGAAAAAATAATTCCAAATGTAGAAGCAATAAAAAAAACATTCTCAAGTCCAACAGTTTTAGTTTTAATTGTAGTAACACTAGTAGCGATAGGATTTTTCATCTTCTATAAGCCACAGAAAAAAATGGAGGAAAAATAAATGCATGACAGAAGAATTAGACTATACATTAAGCTAATAATAATTATATTGTGTTTTATTGTAGTTATACGAATTTTTACATTAACTATTTCAAGATATGAAAGTAACTCTAATTCAAATGCGGATATAGATATTGCATTTTATCTATTAAAAGAAGATTATAAAAGTATGACACTAAATTTAGGGAAAATAGTACCAAGAGTTGAACCATATGTATATAATTTTGAGATAACAAATGAAGAAAATGGTAATATTGCAGAAACAGATTTAGAATACAGTTTAGAAATAAAAACCACAACAAATCTTCCATTAAGTTACAAGTTATATATGAATGAAGATTATACAAATGAAGGTGCAAAAGATATTATCACAAGTGATGTAACAGAAAAAGATGAAGATGGAACATATTTTAGAACATTAAAAACAGATAATCAGATTTTCATACATTCTACAGCTATGTCTAATGTATATACACTTGTTATCAATTTCCCGATAGAATATAATACAGAGGAATATCAAAACATAATAGATTCTATTGAAATAAATGTTGATTCAAAACAAATTATAGAAGAAGGTTGAAAAATAACTGCATTTTGGCGTCCACAAATTTTATTTTAAATGCGGTTACATACACAAAGTATGTGCCTTTGCCTTTTAAATAAAATTTTCCTAGCCAAAAGTACAATTCTTTTTAGGCTAGATTTGTGCCTTGAGAAAGGAATGTGAAAAAATGGGAAAGCATAGGCAGAAATACGAAAAACAAAGTCTAAGAATAAAGAGCTTAAGAGCAATATTGATAATTTTTCTTATCGTGGTATGCTTTGTTTCCATTATTACTGTTTTAGCCAGATATATTAGTAATAGTCTGAACGATTTTTTCTTAGAAAGTAAAGAATTTTATTTTTATAGCGATAAATTAACATCGAATGGTGCCAATTATCAAATAGATAATTGGTCAGGAGTAGAAGATTACAATATAATTATAAATATGAATAGTATGAAAAATAATTTGAAAAAATCAAGTTATGATATTAGTTATGAAGTAAGTTATACTGCATCAGATAATATAATTTGCCAGATAAGTAAAACAGAAGGAATAATATCAGCTCAAACAAATACAGATTCGTTTAATTTGAAAATTACACCAAATGCCATATTTGAAAATGGAGATAGTGTTACAGTTGAAATTACTGCAAAATCAACATCAGAATATGAAAAAGAATTAAAAGCTACTTTTAAATTAATTGTTGGCCAAGAAAATGTTACATACCAAATAGATGATGAAAAGAATGACACATATCTAGAATTAAGTATTACAAATACACAATCTTATTATTTAGTGAGAGAAGCATTTGATGGATATGCCGTTGGTAATAGAATTGATATAAATGATTATTTAAATCTTTCAGAAGAAAATAAAAATAAATGCTATTCAGCAGAAATAACACTTACTTTTGATCCGGAAGAAGTAGTAATTGACACAACAGATAAAAATTATCTAAATGCCAAAAATATAGGATATACAGCCTTAAATGGATATACTTATATTAATAAAATAGTATTAGAAGTAGATGCGCTATCAAGTGAAAATGTTCGATTCTATAAAACAGACAAAACAAAAGATTATACTTATCCAATTATAAATTCAGAATCTATTATTAATGTAAGTATAAGATAGTAAAGCATATATCAAAATTAGGGGGAATAAGATAGCAAATGACAATAAATGTGATGGATGAATATCTTAATGAAATAGTAAAAGATAAAATAATTAAATATATGAAGTTAATATTTGATTATAAATATGATAGAAAAATTTGTGGTAGATTTATCGATTCGTATATAAAAATAAGATACAATAATTATAGTAATATAGACAAAGAAATGCGAGAAAATATAAGTTTAAGACAAAGAATATTAGAAGCATTGCAAAGTACACAAAAAATTTTAATAGAAGATTATCCAGAAGATACAGTATTAATAAAAAATATGCATATGTTTTTCTACTATATATTGTACTTTGATGGAGTGGTATATTATAAAAACATAGAAGATAAAATAGACAAAATAGATAAAATGCGAAGAAAAGTATTAAACAGAAATAATGAAACATTTAAAGAAGAACTAAGAAATTTATTACAAGAATTTGAAACAAAGGAAGAAGAATTTTTTGATAGATTTAGAACAAAAGAATTTGAACTAAAAATCAGCGAATATAACAAAAAAAGTGTATTTAGAGTAAATGTAAAGGCAAATATAAAATTTCCTGAACTCTATAGCGAAATTGCGATTAAAAAAGCTTTTAATACAGGTCTTGTAAAAGAAGAAAAATTATATATAGAATATTATTTAATAGCATTAAAAATAATAACAGATTTAAAAAAATTAAATTTTAAAAGACAATATATTGCAGAATTTTCGGACACATTATTAAAAAAAGATAAAAAAATAAAAGGTGTTTTAAATATAATAAATAATGAGGCAATACAAGATAAACTAAGTTTAAAAATTAAATATGAAAAATATAAAGAATTTGAACAAGAAATAGAAGATTTAATAAAATCTGGATTTCATATAGCAATAATTTTAGATAATTCATTTGAAGTGAATTATTACAATATTGAAAAATTAAATATGTTTAGTTATGTTATTGTAAATGAATCACTAGAAAATTATGATGAGATAATGAATTATAGAAATTCAATAAGGAATTTAATTGAAGTATAAGCAGAGGAAGGAATGTAGGAAGGATGGAGACTTTTACAAGGTTCTTGTATGAATTTTTATCACAATTCTTTTTAGGATTTTCAACAATATTACAAGGAATTTGGACAGGGATCACACAAATTTTTAATATAAGTGAATATCAAAGAATTTTAGACAATTATAAGAATGATTTTTCTATGCCAGAATGGATTTTGGTGGTAATTGCTATAGCAATACTTGTTATTTTAGTTGTTCTTATTTTAGTATTAATTTATCTTTTATTTAGAAAATACTTTAAGTTTAGAAAAACAAGAATAGAACAAGATGAATTATTAGAAGAAGTGGCGACTCTAAATAATAAAGTGGCAAACTTAATGAAAGAAAAGGACGAAATTCTTGCAATGAAAGTATCTCAATTAGGGTTAAAACCTAATGAGAGTGCTGAAATAGAAGAGCCACAAGAAGATAAACAAGAAGATGGAAACACTGGAATTAGGTTTGCAAAATTAAATACTATTGATGAAGAATATGCAAATTATAAAATTGAAAATTACGGAAATAGCTTTACATTACCAGAGTTATGCGAAAATTTTAGAAATTTCGCAGCATCAAAACTAAGACTATATTATTCTATTGATATGATGAGATTGTTTATTTCAGCTTTAGCATCTACTAAATTAGTAATTTTGCAAGGTATATCTGGTACTGGTAAAACATCACTTGCATATGCATGGGGAAAATTTTTAAAGCATGATTCATGTGTTGCATCTGTGCAACCATCTTGGAGAGATAGAACAGAGTTATTTGGATATTTTAACGAATTTACTAAAAAATTTAATGAAACTGATGTATTAAAAGAAATGTACATGGCAGGATATACAGATGATATTTATACCATAATTTTGGACGAGATGAACATTTCACGTGTGGAGTACTATTTCGCAGAAATGTTGTCAATTCTAGAAATGCCAAATAAAGATGAATGGGTAATAGAATTAGTACCAAATAGTTGGAAAAGTGATCCTAAGAACATAAAAGGTGGAAAACTAAAGATTCCAGCAAATATGTGGTATATAGGAACAATTAATAATGACGATTCTACATTTATGGTAACAGATAAGGTTTACGATAGAGCTATGCCAATAGATATTAATGATAAAGGAGTAGCATTTGAGCCGGTAGAAGCAGATGCAATGGATATAAATTATTCTTATCTAGATAATTTATTTGCCACAGCAATGCAAGAAAACCAAATTTCACAGGATACTCTAAACAAAATAGAAATTATGGACGATTATGTTATAAAACATTTCCGTATTGCTTTTGGAAACCGTATAGTTTCACATATGAAAAAATTTGTACCTGTTTTTGTTGCTTGTGGTGGAGATGAAGTTTCGGGAGTAGATTATTTCATTGCTAAAAAAATACTAAGAAAATTCGAACAATTAAATATTTCATTAATTAGGGATGAAATAGATCCTTACATAGAATTTTTAGATAATACTTTTGGAAAAGATAAAATGAAGGAATGCAAAGAATATTTGTTAAGACTTAAAAAATTAACTTAAAAATAATAGAAGGATTTAGGAGAGGGACAATATAAAAAATGGATGAATTAAAAATAACAAGTTTGTATGAAAATGCATCAGATGAGCAAAAAGAAAATTTTATAAAAAATATGGAATCTTCTGTTCATGTTAAAATGGATTCTGAAAAAACGCAAATTGATACAGAATGGATTGATAAAATAGAATTTACGTTACCATATATAGAAAATATTTTTAGAAATCCTAACCGATTTATTATAAATGAAGAAGAAATTGTAAAGATAGAACTTGCAAGAAAAATTACAGTAGATAGCATTAAACACCTTTCAAAGCATACAAATCTTATACAAGATATTAATAAAGAAACAGGAGATGTTAGACCTTCTAAAATTTTAAATATAAATAAAGAAGAAAGTTATGACACTTATGAAAATAAGTTAATTTATACATTAGTACAAAACATAAAAATATTTATTAATCAAAGGAAAAGAAAATTAGAAGAAGCTTTAGAAGTAGCAGAAAAAAACGAAAAACTAATAGAATATGAAGGAAAAAGTAGATATAAAGATGAAAATATACAAATGAATTTACAAATAATGTCTAAAGAAAATTCTGAAAAGAAATCAAAACAGGGAGAAGAAATATTAGAAAGAATTGCAAAATTAGAAAGAAGAGTAACAGATGTAACAAGTTTAGAAGTATATAAAATAATAGATAAAAAACATATTGCTCTAATAAGACCTCCAATAAAGAAAACAAATGTGGTACTAAAAAATGTTAATTTTCAATATGCAGTATCTTTATGGAATTATCTTCAACAAAATATGGAGGACGGTACACAAAATATTTCTAATAAGCAGGATTTCTTTGATGATGGAGAAATAAAACAATTAAGTAATGAGACTTTTTTACTAAATTATTTATTATTAGATTCTTTAGAAAAAGATGAAGAAGAGAATGAGCAAGCACAAGAAAAAATTAAAAATAATTTAATAAACCAGATGTTAGATAAAATTGTAGATTTAGAGAGTTCACTTACGGAAGACCAATTAAGACAATTAATTGGAGATAAATTGACAAAAATAAAATATAAAAAAATGGCTACTATTGAGGAATTACAAAAAATTTATCTTGAACATATTGAAAAATACCTAGAAAACTTAAAATAATAAGAGAAATGGCTTTGCTACATGTGCATTTCGTGCAAATTTGCACGGCCCAAGGAAAATTAGGCCTTGTTGTTCTGGAAATTTCTAGCGAAATTTCCTATGTAATAAAATAGGAGGATAGTATGTTAAATAAACTAAAAAATAATAAAGCTTTAAAAATAGTTGGAAATATTATTTATGGTATAGCATTAATATTGGTAATATTAATTTTAATATTAGTATTAATTCAAAGGATATCAAATAATAATATGGCACTTGGAGGAATTAGAATATATAGTGTAGTAACTGGCAGTATGATTCCAAAATACGAAATAGGTGATATTTTAGTTTCAATGGAAGTAGAACCAGAGGAAATAAAAGTAGGAGATGATATTACTTATAGTAGTGAAGAAGGCGCTTCTAGCGGCAAATTGATTACACACTCTGTGGTTAATATAAGAGAAGAAGATGGAGTATATAAATTTACAACAAGAGGTATTGCAAATAATGCAGATGACCCAGAAATTTCAGAAGAGCAAGTATATGGAAAAGTAATTTATAAACCAGTGATTTTAAGTTTTATTAACAAAATAATAAAAAATGTGTATGCTTTCTATTTCTTAATTATTGTTCCTATGGCAATTATTATTGCTAAAATGATGGTAAACTTTATTTTAAGAAGAGAAGAAGAAAATACTAATTTATCAGAAGAAAATAAAGAAGAAATAAATGAAGAAGAGGAAAATATTAATTTAGAAAACAAAGCAGAAGAAGATATCAAAAAAAAAGAAGTATTTGAAAGTAAAGATGTAATAGATGATGAAACCAACAAAAAAAAAAAAGAGGAAGAAAATGATAAAAAATAAAGCTTGTTAAATTCAGGTTTGCTTATGATTCAAACGAAAG
>CALXVO010000024.1 GCA_944392065.1 uncultured Clostridia bacterium
TATTTATTTGATGTATTAGATGGAAATGCTATAGAAACCGTACTTATGGAATATCATCATGGAAAAACAATATGTGTATCATCACAGATTGGTTGTAAGATGGGATGTAAGTTTTGTGCTTCAACCGGTATAAAATTTGTAAGAAGTTTAAGCTGTGGGGAAATTGTGGAACAAATACTCGCAGTAGAACAAGATATTGGAGATAAAGTATCAAATATAGTGTTTATGGGAATTGGAGAACCTTTTGATAATTATGAGAATGTAATTAAAGCAATTAAAATCATTAACAATCAAAAAGGACTGAATATTGGAGCAAGACATATAAGCATTTCTACAAGTGGTTTAGTACCAATGATATATAAATTTGCAGATGAAGAATTACAATGTACACTTTCGATTTCACTTCATGCAACAACTGATGAGAAGAGAAGTAAAATGATGCCAATTAATAATAGATATAATATTAAAGAATTAATGGAGGCGTGTAGATATTATATAAATAAGACAAATAAAAGGATTTCATTTGAATATGCATTAGCTAAAGATAATAATGATAATTTAGAAGATGCTAAAGAATTAGTAAAACTATTAAAGGGAATGTTGTGCCATGTAAACTTGATTCCAATAAATAAAATTGAAAATGGAGAATATGTAAAAAGCACAAATGAAAACATTATAAAGTTTAGAGATTATTTAAACGAAAAGGGAATTGTTGCAACAATAAGAAGAGAATTAGGGTCTGATATTGATGCGGCCTGTGGACAACTTAGAAGAAAGAATCTAAATTAAAAAATATGTTAGAAAAGAATTGACATTTGGCTAGTTACACTAGTTTGAAGTTTATGATTCATACTTATTACACGACGATTTTAAATGAAGTATTTAAGTGCCAAATGCAATTATCTTCTAAAATTGTATAAAGAAAGGTTAGGAAATGAAGAATGGTTTTTGCTAAAACAGATATAGGAAAAGTAAGAGAATTAAATCAAGACTTTTACTATATTACACAAGAAACAGATGAACCAAAGATATATATATTAGCTGATGGAATGGGAGGATATAAAGGTGGAGAAATAGCAAGTAAGCTCGCTACAGAATCGGTTGTGAAATATATCAAAAATAATTTTAGAGATATACTAAAAGAAAAAGAAGAAATATTAAAACTTATCAAAAATGCTGTCGAATATGCTAATATGGTAGTATATGAAAAATCAAAAGAAATGAAAGATTTAGAAGGAATGGGTACTACTTTAGAGGTTTGTTTAATATATAATAATAAGGCATATATAGGACATGTAGGAGATAGCAGAATTTATAGAATACGAAAAGAAGTAATTCGAAAACTTACAAAAGACCATAGTTATGTACAACAACTAGTGGAAGATAAAAAAATTACAAGGGAAGAAGCAAAAACACATCCTAAGAAAAATATGCTAACAAAGGCACTTGGCTGTACACCATATGTAGAACCAGATCTAAGAGCAAGGAACTTTGAAAAAGGAGATATTTTCATTATGTGCTCTGATGGGTTAACAAATATGGTGGAAGAACCACGAATTTATGAATTGATAAAACAAGATATAAATACAGCAACAGATAATCTAATAAAAGAAGCAAATGCAGCAGGTGGATATGACAATATCACTGTTATTATTATATTATAGGAAAATAGAATAGCTTTCTATAATATAACAAGTTATAAATTAAGAGGAGAAGATTAGTTATGAACCTAGAAGGAAAATTGATAGGAAACAGGTATGAAATACTAGAGAAGATTGGTAATGGAGGAATGGCAACTGTATATAAAGCCCAAGATACCATACTAAAGAGGTATGTGGCTGTTAAAGTCTTAAGAGAGGAATTTACTACGGATGAAGAATTTATAAGAAGATTTAACACAGAAGCACAATCAGCAGCAAGCTTGGCACATCAGAATATTGTATCTATTTATGATGTTGGAATGGAAAATAATATTTATTACATTGTAATGGAATTAATTCAAGGAAAAACACTAAAACAAATTATTGATGAAGATGGAGTGCTTCCTTGGAAATGGTCTTTAAATATCGCAATACAAATTGCATCCGCATTAGAAGTAGCACATAAAAACAATATTGTACATAGAGATATAAAACCACATAATATTATAATTACAGAAGATGGAGTCGCAAAAGTTACTGACTTTGGAATTGCAAAAGCAGTTTCAAATTCTACTATTACTGCATTTGGAACAACAATAGGTTCTGTACATTACTTTTCACCAGAACATGCAAGAGGAGGATATACAGATGCAAAATCTGACTTATACTCTCTAGGAGTTGTTATGTATGAAATGCTTACAGGAAGAGTGCCATTTGATGCAGATACTCCAGTATCTATTGCTTTAAAACACATGCAAGAGAAACCAGTAGAGCCAATAAAATTAAATCCATCTATTCCATATTCTGTGAATAAAATCATTATGAAAGCAATGGAAAAGGATTTGAACTTACGTTATCAATCTGCGACAGAAATGCTAAAAGATTTAAATATGGCATTAAAAGATCCGGAAGGAGATTTTGTTAAAACATCATCAAATGATATGGCATATACACAAAGAATTGATACTATACCAGAAGAAGCAGTAAAAAAAGAGGAAAGAGATGACAACGGAGAAAAAGAGAAGAAAAAAGGTAAAATTAGAACATTTTTTGCTAAGCATCCAGCATTAAAGGTTATTATCATTATTCTTTTAATTATATTAATTCCAATAATAGGATTTTTTGGAACACAAGCAATATTAAGTGCAGGAAGAACAAAGGATATAGCACTTCCAAACTTCGTAGAAATGACGAGAGAAGAAGCGGAAACAGCAGCAGAAGAAGCGAATTTAGTATTAGAAATAACCGAGGAATTTAGTTCTGAAGTAGAAGAAGGAAAAATAGTATCTCAAGATCCACCTTACACGGATGGCTACTTAGTAAAAGAAGGTTCTACTATAAAACTAGTTTTAAGTAAAGGCGAGAATATTAAAATAGTACCAAGAGTAACAGGAATGACAAGAGAGGAAGCAGAGCAAGCTATTACAGCAGAAGAACTAGAAGTAGAAGTGGTAGAAGAAGCAAGTGACAAAGTGGAAGCAGGATATGTAATAAGACAAGACCCAGCAGCAGAAGAAGAACTAAATGCAGGAGAAAAGGTAACTATTTACGTAAGTACAGGAATAAAACAAATTACAATGGAACATGTAGTAGGTAAGTCTGAAGATGAAGCAAAGAAAACCCTTACCGATTTAGGTTTTGATGTAACAGTAGTTTACGAAGAAGATACTAGCAAAGATGATGGCGTAGTACTAAGACAAAGCCTTGATGTTGGAACAACTGTAGACGATGGAACAAAAGTAACATTGACAGTAAATAGAATTGAAGAAATAAAAAATGGAACTGTAAATATAAATCTTAAATCTTTAATTGGAGAAGAAATACAAATAGCTGATGATGGTATTACAGAAATTGACCCAACTGTTCAAGTTAGAGTAACAGTAACTTCGGAAGGAACAGAAGAGACAGTATATAATCAAGAGCAAAGAAAAGATGTAACAAATTTAAGAGTTACTGTGTCTGGAAGAGGAACGATTACTGTAAAAGTATTTATTGACGAAGTAAGAGAAGCACAAGAATCACTAAACTTAAATTCGGAAAATCCAGTACTAAATATAGATTAGATATATGATATATAGAAAGTATAAGAGTAGGTTCACAAGCTACGGTAACATTTGAATAAAATATTAAATAAATTTATTAAAAAAGGTGATTTGTAAAATAAAAACACAAATCATCTTTTTTATTGTATAGGAAAAATCGACTTTTTCTTTGATATTTCAGTATTTCTAATGATTTTTCCTATACAACAAGGTTAGGCTACCTTAGGCTGTCCGAGCGGAAGCGAGTGACATGTATTTCGCCGTTGCTCCAGAGACTAGCCCTGCGAAATGCCTTTCTTATTGTAGCCGGCAATGTTTTAGAGTACTTAGACTGAAATCTTTGATTACTATATATAGATAGGTTCGTATTCGTTACTATTCAGTGTAAATTTGTAGTATATGTCTTAGTAGTATGTATATTTAGAAAATTTTTGAAGTACCTTGCTGTCGCAAACAAATTAGCGACCTTAAAAAATAAAATTTTTTAAGGCCACTCGTTTGCTCCAAATCGCACTCGCTTTTACAAAGCTCGTTTGGTCGCTTAAGCGGTACTTCAAAAATTTTCTAAATATACATACTACTAAGACATAGATATAAAATTAAATTCTACACTGGACAGTAACTCGTATTCTATATACGCAAACATAAGTTTGAACAAATCTCTTGACATTATTAAGAATAAAATGTATAATTTTGGAAGAAAATAGGGAAAAGCAGAAATAGTGGTTACCATCTCATATACTACATAGAAAGTGAGGTGGTGTGAAATGTTAGAAGGAATACTATTAGAATTATTAATGCTATCATTATATATGAATATAGCTCTTACTATCATCTCATTTGTAATAATTATAGTTTTTACTATAATTATATACAAAGAAAATCACATCTCTGCTGACCAATAGAGATATGATTTTTAAATTATAAAAACTCATTGGTAACCACTTTTTGTGGCTCCTTATTTTCTATAAATATTATAATACACGAAATAGGAAAAGTCAAATAATATTTCATGCAATATTGAAATGCACTATAATTGTTATAAAAAATAGGAGGTGCTTAGTGCAAAAAGGAATAATTATAAGTAACATATCGGATTTATATAAAGTAGAATCGAATAATATTATCTATGATTGTAATGCAAGAGGAAAATTTAAAACAGATGAGATAAGTCCTGTTGCAGGAGATTATGTAGAAATAGAAATAACAGATGAAATAAAAAAAGCAGGGGTAATTAACAAAATAGAAGATAGAAAAAATTATTTAAAAAGACCCAAAATGGCTAATTTATCACAAATTATTTTAGTTCTATCCATGAAATTACCAAAGCCAGATTTATTATTACTAGATAAGCAATTAGTATATGCAGAATATTTAGGAATAAAGCCAATTATTTGCTTAAATAAAATAGATTTAGAAAATGAAAACAAAATAAATGCTATTTACCAATTATACCGCAAGATAGGATATACTGTGATAAAAACAAATGCAAAAGAAAATGTGGGAGCTAGTCAAATAAAAGAATATTTAAAAAATAATATAACAGCATTTACTGGAAATTCCGGAGTGGGAAAATCAACCTTAATAAATGCGCTAATTGGAGAAAATACAGCAGAAGAAGGAGTAATAAGTAATAAAAATAAAAGAGGGAAAAATACAACTACACAAGTAGTTTTATACAAAATAGAAGAAAATTCCTATCTAGCAGATACACCAGGATTTTCCACATTTGATATAAAAGAAATACCAAAAGAAGAATTAGCATATTATTTTGTAGAATTTAGGCCATATTTAAATACTTGCGAATATGGGGATTGTAGCCATGTAAAAGAAGAAAATTGCGAAATAAAACAAGCAGTAAAAGAAGGAAAAATTTCAGAAGAAAGATATCAAAGATATGTGTCGCTCTGGGAACAGGCCTAAAAACGACAAGTCTGTCGTTTAGGGGACAGATCTACCATAAGAAAAGTAAGCAATAGATTGATTTTCCATATACCATAAAAAGGAGGTAAAAAATTGTTCCTTTTTAGGAAAAGTGGACAAATAGGCCCGGCCCAAATTAGGAAAGGAGAAAGGTTGAAAAATAATTACAATTTTGACGTTGTCAAACTTCGTTTAAAATTTAACCAACGTACACAGAGTACGTTTCATAAATTTTAAACTTGTTTTCCTAGTCAAAATTTAATTCTTTTCCAACCAAGTTGCAAGAAAGGAATGTGGTTAAAAATGGAAGTTGCAACATCAATTTTAAATGTAAAGAAAGAGAATTGCATACAAACTTTTTATAATTTAGAAATAGCAGGTACCAATTATTTTCATGTAGATGTAATGGATGGAAAATTTGTAGAAAATAATACGGTTGAATTAATGACCGAATATGCAGAATATTTAAATAGCATAACCAATATACCATTAGATGTGCATTTGATGGTAGAAGATGTGATGTCATTTATTAAAAGTTTTCTTATCTTTGAGCCACGAAACATAACAATACACTACGAAGCTGGAAAAGACAAAAAAGAATTATTAGAATGGATTACCTATATAAAAGAAAATAATTGCAAAGCAGGGATTAGTATAAAGCCAAATACAGAAGTAGAAAAAATATATGAAATACTTCCTTATGTACATACAGTACTTGTAATGACAGTAGAGCCCGGAAAAGGTGGACAAGAACTTATTCCGGAAACAATTAATAAAATCAGAAAATTAAAGGAATATATAGAAGAGAATAATTTAGAAGTGGATATAGAAGCGGATGGAGGAATTAATTTAGAGAATATAGAGCAGCTAAAGGAGGCAGGATGCGATATTGTGGTTGCTGGTACTTGTATTATTAATTCTGAGAATTATAAGGAAACAATAGAAAAATTAAAAGCATAAAATAAAAAAATATACAAGTTATTTGCGTATGCCAATTAAAAGGTTACTGTTCAGCGTGAATTTGTAGTATACGTCTTAGTAGTATGTATATTTCTCAAATTTTCTAAATATACATACTACTAAGACATAGTTGTAAAATTAAATTCTACACTGAACAGTAGCATTAAAAGTGTTACTAAATAGAAAATTTTATAAAATAACTTGTACATTTCTTTTTTTAGTGGTATGATAGTTACATAGTTTAGAAGTTTAGTAGATTAAAAAAAAACCGATTTTTGCGTTTTTATTTTTAATCTACTTTCTTATTGTATAGGGAAAATCTACTTTTTCTTTGATATTTCAGTATTTCTAATGATTTTTCCTATACAACAAGGTTAATTTTCCTTGGGCTGTGCATATTCGCGAAGCGAAATGCACATGTGGACGTCGAAATCTTTGATTTCGTTAACGTCCAATTTTCTTATCGTATAGAATATAAAGCTTCTATGTTATCGGTTTTGGAAAGGAAGGAACAATGAAAACGAAGTACATTTTTGTAACTGGAGGAGTAGTATCTGGATTAGGAAAGGGAATAACAGCAGCATCGTTAGGTAGACTTTTAAAAAATAGAGGGTATAAAGTAGCAAATCAAAAATTTGACCCATATATAAATGTAGATCCAGGAACTATGAGTCCTTATGAGCATGGAGAAGTATTTGTAACAGAAGATGGAGCAGAAACAGATTTAGATTTAGGACATTATGAAAGATTTACTGACGAGAATTTAACCAAAAATTCTAGTATTACCATGGGAAAAATATATCAAGAAGTAATAGAACGTGAAAGAAGAGGAGATTACTTAGGAAAAACAGTACAAGTAATACCACATATTACAAATGCTATTAAAGAAAAAATATATGCATTCGAAAAAACAGATGTAGATATTGTAATTACAGAAATAGGCGGAACAGTTGGAGATATCGAAGGAGTATCAATGCTTGAGGCCATAAGACAGGTAGGAATAGAAAATCCAGTAGAAGATGTTATTTACATTCATGTTACACTTCTTCCATATATTCATGGTTCCAATGAATTAAAATCAAAACCAACACAACATTCTGTAAAAGAACTTCAGTCTTTAGGAATTAAACCAGGTATATTGGTTTGTAGAACAGAACTAGAAATACCAGAAAATTTAAGAGATAAAATAGCTTTATTTTGCAATGTAAGAAAAGAAAGTGTTATTGCTAATAAAACAGCAAAATGTTTATATGAAGTTCCTTTGATGCTTGAAAAAGAGGGATTAGCACGAGAAGTTTGTAAGCATCTACAATTAGAAAAGTGTGAGCCTAACAATAAAAATTGGGAAGAATTGAATGAAAAAATTAAGCATATCTCAGATAAAGAGGTAACCATAGGAATTGTAGGCAAATATGTAAAATTAGAAGATTCTTATTTATCGGTAATAGAAAGTTTAAAACATGCAGGAATAGAAATTGGAATAACAGTAAAGCCAAAACTTATTGACGCTGAAAAAATAAATGAAGAAAATGCAAAAGAAATGTTAAAAGAATGTGATGGAATTGTAGTCCCTGGAGGATTCGGAAACAGAGGTATAGAAGGAAAAATACAAACCATAAAATATGCTAGAGAAAATAATATTCCATTTTTAGGAATATGCTTAGGAATGCAAATGGCAGTAGTAGAATTTGCAAGAGATGTATTAGGAATAAAAGATGCTAATTCGGAAGAGTTTGACGAAATATGCGAGCATCCAGTTATTCATATTATGTATGATCAAAAAGATGTAACAAAAAAAGGTGGAACCATGAGACTTGGAAGTTATCCATGTATATTAAAGAAAGGAAGTCTAGCAGAAAAACTATATAAAACAAATGAAATACATGAAAGACATAGGCATCGTTTTGAATATAATAATGATTATAGAGAAGAAATGGAGGAAAAAGGTCTTGTAATTTCAGGTGTATCACCGGACGAAAAATTAGTGGAAATTGTAGAAATAAAAAATCATTCATATTTTATTGCGAGCCAATTTCATCCAGAATTTAAATCAAGACCAGATAGGCCATCTCCATTATTTGTAGGACTAGTAAAAAGTGCCAAAGAAAAAAATGATTTAGTAAAAAGTGCAAAATAAGCGAAAAAAAGATTTAATAAGAAGTATTTAAGAAAATTCAATTTATATAGCCAAGAGACCCCTTTCATAAAAAAGTATGAAAATATGGAATGGAAAGTAAACCGACATATTTGAAATACTTTTTTATGAAAGGGGTCTCTTGGCTATAATATAAATTTCTAGCAATACCACCAGATTCTGTTAGACTAAAATTAGAACCTGCTGCATAAATATCTGAAGCAATACCAGATACAATTATGTCGGTTGCATATGTAAACACATTACCATAGATAATAGCATCTTCAGAAATAGTTAAAGAATTTGCAAATACAAAAAGATCCCCATATATTTCACCACTTATATTAACATTTAAAGCTTCTTATTTATTTTGAAGAAAAATAAATGCAATCTTTATTAGGAGATATTTTTTGTGCTTTTATATTTTCCAAATGACATTTTCCGTCTACTTGATATTTACAATCACAAGAACAATTTATATTCGTCAAA
This sequence comes from uncultured Clostridia bacterium, assembly GCA_944392065.1. Lineage (GTDB taxonomy): Bacteria > Bacillota > Clostridia > TANB77 > CAG-508 > CALXVA01. Next base: position 9,189 of record CALXVO010000024.1, read on the forward strand.
ATAAAACCACCCCATAACACATAGTATGAGGCAACAAAAGAAAAATATACATAAGCTAGTAAATATTTTTGAAATTAATTTATATTTTATAAAAATTACAATATTTATGAATAGGACAAGTATTACATTTTGGTGAACGTGCAGTACAAATGGCTCTTCCGTGATAGATAAGCAAGTGATTAATATCTTTTAAATATTCATAAGGAAAAAGTTTTAATAAATCTTGTTCAATCTTTTCAGGGGTTTGTTCTTTTGAAAAACCGATTCTATTTGAAAGTCTTTTGGCATGTGTATCTACAGCAATACCTTGTGGCTTATTAAAAGCTTCAAGCATTACTACATTTGCCGTTTTTCTTCCTACTCCTGGCAAAGTTAATAAATCTTCCATTGTCTCAGGAACTTTACCATCAAAATTTTCTATAATTTTTCTAGCAGTAAGTTTTATATTTTTAGCTTTGTTTTTGTAAAAACCACATGGATGAATAAGTTCTTCTAAGGTTTCTAGTGGAATTTTATCAAAATCTTCCGGAGTGGAATATTTATTAAAAATGTAAGGTGTTGTTTTATTTACTCTTTCATCAGTGCATTGTGCTGATAAAATAACTGCAACAAGCATTTCAAAAGGAGTAGTAAAATCAAGACTACACTTAGCATCTGGATATGTTTTCTTTAATATTTCTATTATGTTTATTGCTTCTTTTTTTGTCATTTTTAAATTCCTTTCTCTCATTAATCATTAAAATTATTATAACATTATTACATAATGAAGTAAATAATAATACATTTAAAACGCAAATTTAGGTATCCATAAAGTGGTAACAAACAAAAAAGAAAAGTAATATAATATACAAATGATGGGAGGTAATATAATGTGTAGGATTTTGAAAAAAACATTAGCAGTTTGTTTAATAGGATTAGGACTCGGAATGCTACTAGTATTATTACTTCCTTTATCAGGCTGGCTATTTATAATAGGAATAATTGTTATAGCAGTTGGTTTAATGTGGCTATGTTCTTAAAAAATCAAAAGATAAAAAATCTAGATGATTGTGAATTAAGAAATATAATAAGAAAAAAATTAAGCTAAGGAGGAGAAAATAAGTATGACTATTGTTGTAAAAAAAGTTCCAAAATTTTTAAGAGGAATTGTAAAATTAATATTTGGAATAAAAGATTAATACATAAGATGATTAATTAGAAGTGAAGAAAATTTATGAGGCTATTTATCTAGTAGCCTCAAATTTATCTTCCATTCTAAACATGGTATAGAACATTTATTTTAACGACCATTACTTAGACATTCATATAACTATTGATTTTTACAAAATTATGTAATATAATTTTAATTGTTATAACATGATAAAAGATAGGGGAAATGCAAATGAAAGCAATTGAAATTAGAAATAAATATTTAAACTTTTTTAAGAATCATGGTCATAGAATAATTCCAAGTGCACCATTAATACCAGAAAATGACCCATCTGTATTATTTACAACTGCAGGAATGCAACCACTTGTACCATATCTATTAGGTGAGAAACATCCAGAAGGAACACGTCTTACAGATTATCAAAAATGTCTACGTACTAATGATATAGATGAAGTAGGAGATAATCGTCATTTAACATATTTCGAAATGCTTGGAAATTGGTCTTTGGGAGACTATTTTAAAGAAGAATCTATAGCAATGAGTTTTGAGTTTCTAACAAAAGAGTTAGGAATTCCTGCGGAGAAATTGTCTGTTACTTGCTTTGCTGGAGATGAAGATGCACCAAGAGACAATGTTACAGCAGAATGTTGGAAAAAGGCAGGTATCCCAGAAGAAAGAATATACTTTTATGGAAAAGATGACAATTGGTGGATTGCAGGAGAAGAGGGACCATGTGGACCAGATACAGAAATGTTTTATGATACAGGAAAGCCAGCATGTTCTAAGAAATGCCAACCATCTTGTAATTGTGGTAAATATGTGGAAATCTGGAACAATGTATTTATGGAATACTACAAAAATAAAGATGGTAAATATGAAAAGTTAAAGCAGCATAATGTGGACACAGGCTTAGGACTAGAAAGAATGACAATGCTCTTGCAAGGAAAAGAAACTCCATTTGACACAGAGTTATTTGCACCTGTAATGGAAAAAATAAAAGAACTTGCAAAAGTAGATAATATAGAAAGTAGAAGAATTGTAGCAGAACATTTGCGTGCAAGTATGATGGTAATATCGGATGGTGGTAGACCATCTAACATAGATAGAGGTTATGTTTTAAGAAAACTAATAAGAAGAATGGTAAGACATCTAAATAAATTACAAGTAAATTTAACAGAAATTGGAGATTTAATCGATTTAAACATAAACACATTATCGGAATTATATCCAGAACTTGAAAAAAATAAGGATACTATCAAGCAGGTAATTATCGAAGAAAAAGATAAATTTATGAAAACATTATCTCATGGAGAAAAAGAATTTGAAAAAGCAATAAATAAAGCAAAGTCAGAGAATAAAAATGTAATTGATGGACAAACTATATTTAAATTATATGAAACATATGGATTTCCACCAGAAATTACAGCAGATTTAGCAAGAGAACAAGGCTTTGAAATAGACAATTCTGAATTTGAAAAATTATTTAGAGAGCATCAAGAAAAGTCTAGAATGGGTAGTGATCAAAAATTTAAAGGAGGCTTGGCTGAGCAAAATGAAAAAACAATAGCTTATCATACAGCAACCCATCTATTACATAAAGCTTTGCAAATTGTATTAGGAGAACATGCTACACAAAAAGGTTCAAATATAACGACAGAAAGACTAAGATTTGATTTTTCTCATCCAGAAAAGATGACAAAAGAGCAATTGCAAGAAGTAGAAGACATAGTAAATGAACAAATAAAGAGGGATTTACCAGTAACTTGTGAAGAAATGACATTAGAAGAAGCAAAAGAATCTGGTGCTATGGGACTATTCGAAAATAAATATGGCGAAAAAGTAAAAGTATATACAATAGGCGATTTTAGTAAAGAAATATGTGGTGGACCACATGTATCACATACTGGAGAATTAGGCCACTTCAAAATAAAAAAGGAAGAATCAAGTTCAGCAGGAATAAGAAGAATAAAAGCAGTACTTGAATAATAATTCGAAATAGGTTCTTTTGTTTCACTTTTGCAAATTAATATCCAACCAAATTTGCAAAAGTGAAACAAAGAGGCAGTTATTAAAAAAATTAAATGATAGAAAAGAAAGGAAAGCAAAGATGGAAGATTGCATATTTTGTAAAATAATAAAAAAAGAAATTCCTTCAAAGATAGTATACGAAGATGAAGAGGTGATAGCATTCAATGACATAAATCCAGCAACTCCAATACACATATTGGTAGTACCTAAAAAACATATTGAAACTTTATTAGAAGTAACGCAAGAAGATAATACTTTGATTTCACACATATATCAAACAATAAATAAAATTGCGAAAGAAAATGGCTTTGCAGAAAATGGTTTTAGAATTATAGCAAATTGCGGTAAAGATTCAGGACAAGAAGTTATGCATATTCATTTTCATATATTAGCAGGCAAAAAATTAGGAGATAAAATCGTAGACTAAATTAAAAAATGGCGAACAAAAGTATAGATTATATAAAAAAAATGTGGTATAATGTATTTATATGATAAAGAAACAAGGGAGGAAAAAATATGTTTAATGGTAAATATAGTAAGACTTTGACTGTAGTTTTAATAATTGTAATAATTGCAATTGTTGGTTTACTTATATTTTTTGGCATAGATGTTTATAGAAGATACTATATAGAAACAGCAGCTGGAGATGCGGTAGAAGAATTTAAAGACAAGGTCAACCAAATAACATCAGGAAATACACAAGAAAATACCATATTAAATGATGTGGCTCCAAATGTTAATTTGAATTCGCTTTATCAAAATGATACAACTTCAGACGGCAATGGCGGCTCTGGTGTAACTTATATGGGATATGAAGTAATAGGTACTATAGAAATTCCAGCGATAGATATTGAATATCCAATAATATCAGATGATCAAGCTAGTATAAATTCATTAAATGTAGCAATCGTAAAACTATATCCAAGTACTATAGGATTAAATGAGGTAGGAAACACAGTATTTGCAGGACATAACTATAGAAACGGAACATTCTTTTCTAACAATAAAAGATTAGAAGATGGTGATAGAATATACATAACAGATTTATCAGGAGAGAGAGTAACATATGAAGTGTATGAGAAATATGAAACAAGTACTAGCGATTCCGAATATATGAATAGAGACACAGGAGGAAAAAGAGAAATTTCTTTAACAACTTGTACAGATGATACAAGTGGAAGACTAATAATATGGGCACAAGAGGTTTAAAAATTATAAAAAATGGTTGACAAATATTAATAGATGGGGTAAAATAATAAAGTGCAGTAAATAGAAGATGGTGGATGTAGCGCAGTTGGTTAGAGCGCCAGTTTGTGGCACTGGAGGCCGTGGGTTCGAGTCCCATCTTC
>CALXVO010000025.1 GCA_944392065.1 uncultured Clostridia bacterium
TATAATGTTCCTTTTGCTACTCCTACAGTTGCTGTTATTTCTTCTATACTTGTTGCATCATATCCCTTATCTGCAAATAGCTTCATAGAGGTCTCAAATATCTTTCTTTTCGTCTTATTCATTTACTTCACCTTTATACAAAAACTATATTAATTATATAATTTATTTAGAAAATATGCAAGTGTTTTGACCAATTGTAATAGAAAGAAGGTAGCGGCTCGTTACTGTTTAGTGTAGAATTTAATTTTACAACTATGTCTTAGTAGTATGTATATTTAGAAAATTTTTGAAGTACCGCTTAAGCGACCAAACGAGCTTTGTAAAAGCGAGTGCGATTTGGAGCAAACGAGTGGCCTTAAAAAATTTTATTTTTTAAGGTCGCTAATTTGTTTGCGACAGCAAGGTACAAAAAAATTTGAGAAATATACATACTACTAAGACGTATACTACAAATTCACGCTGAACAGTAACAACGGCTCAGGTAGTAAACCTGTTTAATAGTATTAAAATTAGATATGTCCTGCAACGGGAGTTTTAATTAAAAAAATCTCGCTTCGTCCCGACTTAAGCTCCCTGCTCCGCTCGATTTTTTAATTATAAACTCCCTGCGCGGACTTTAAACAATCTATACTATTAAACAGGTTTACCACCTGAGCCGCTACGAAAGAAGCACTTTATAGGTTACAATTCACGGTATGGCATAAAGAAAGCAAACAATGTATATTTTAAAACATATATTGTTTGCTAAAAAATAAATCTGTGAATTATAACATGTAAAGTACTTTTTTCTATTTACTATTTTCTTCTATCAATAGTATCTAAATTATCTAACGCTTTACCTGTTCCCAAAGCCACACAAGATACAGGCTCTTGTGCTATCATTACATTAATACCTGTTTTTGCTTGTAGTAATTTATCTAATCCATCTATCAAGCATCCTCCTCCTGTCATATAGATTCCTCTGTCGCTAATATCTGCTGCAAGTTCTGGTGGTGTTTTTTCTAGCACCGAGTGTACACTATCCACTATCATCATTGCTGGCTCAATCAGTGCTTCTAGCATTTCACTAGAATGAATAGTTACATTTTTTGGAAGGCCTGTAATTAAATCTCTACCTCTTATTTCCTTTTCTGTATCTTGAATTTTTGGATATACACATCCGACATTTATTTTTAAATCTTCTGCTGTTCTTTCTCCAATCATAATATTATGTTTTCTTTTAATATATTTTACAATTGCTTCATCGAACTTATCTCCTGCCACTTTTAAAGATTCACTTACCACAGAACCTCCAAGAGATATAACAGCTATATCGGTAGTTCCTCCACCAATATCAACTACCATATTGCCACAAGGCTTTGATATATCAATTCCTGCTCCAATAGCAGCTGCAATTGGCTCTTCAATTAAAAATACTTTTCTCGCTCCTGCTTGAGAAGCAGCATCAATAACTGCTTTTTTCTCTACTTCTGTCACTTGAGATGGGATACAAATCATAATTCGTGGAGAAAAAACAAATTTACCACATATTTTATTAATAAAATATTTAAGCATCTTTTCTGTAACTGTATAATTGGATATAACACCTTCTCTTAATGGTCTTGTAGCGACTATATTTCCTGGTGTTCTGCCAAGCATACGTCTTGCTTCTTTTCCTACTGCTAGTACTTCTCCTGTATTATTATCAACAGCAACAACAGATGGTTCTCTAAGAACTATCCCCTTTCCTTTTACATACGCAATTACTGTTGCAGTACCTAAATCTATACCTATGTCTTGTCCCCATTTAAACATCTCTACCCACAATCCTTTCTCAAGTTTATTTTCCATTTTTACTAATAGGAAAAGTGGCTCCGCCACATGTGTGTTTTGCTTTGCAAATACGCACTTCACAAGGAAACTTAGGCCTTGCTACTCCAGAAATTTCTAGCGAAATTTCCTATGCAAAAAACGATTCATCTCTCATCATTTATTTCAATTATATTTCAGTTTTGTTACATTTTCGTTACAATTATATTACATTTATTACAAAATAGCAAATACTTTTTATAAATTTAATCAAAAAACTTTATAAAAATCGACGTTTTTCTTATATTTTGAAATTACTTTTACAACCTATCAAAACTTTAGAAGAAAAGTGTGCATTAACGAAATCGAAGATTTCGATGCACTTTTGTAGCGTTTTACTTCGCAAATACGCACGGCCCAAGGAAACTTAGGCCTTGTTGTATACGGAAAAATCGCTAGAAATACTGAAATATCATGAAAAAAATCAATTTTTCCTATACAATAACAAAATTGAAATGTCAAGCCAAAAGTTAATTTTCCTATACAATAACAAAAAAACCTTTTATATATTACTATTATATTAAAAGGTTCTTTATTTATACATTTTTAAAAGATTTACTCTTCGATTTTTTCATCTAATATTGTAGCAAAAACATTATCTACATTATTTCTTTTGAATTTTAACTCATAGGATTTTGTCTCCCCTGCTTTTATTGTATCTATTTCAATATATTCTATCCCTATCAATTCCATATCTTCATCATACAATAGAAAAGATAGGTATTTTTCATTTACATCCTCTTCACTTTCGTTTTTTAAATTTCCTTTTATATATCCATTTACATTTGTTGCTTTTGCTTCTTCTACCGTAATTGTTAGAGTTGTACTCTCTATTTCATGTATCATTATATCATGGTACATTGTTTTAATAGCCAAAATACTTCCAATTGTTACAAATGCAAATAATAATATAAACCAAATGAAATATCTTCTTAAGTTCCTAGTTTGAACTCTGGCATCAATAAACCAAAAATCATCATAACTCATTTTATTTCATTCCTCTCATTTATTATTACATTTTTCTAAATACACCTATTACTTTTCCCAATATTTTACAATCTGGAACGATAATTGGATCCATGGTACTATTTTCTGGTTGTAATCTTATATAATCTTTTTCTTTGTAGAAAGTTTTTACAGTAGCCTCATCATCAATTAAAGCTACTACTATTTCTCCATTCTCTGCTACATTTTGTATTCTTACTAAAATATAATCTCCATCTAAAATACCAGCTTCTATCATGCTTTCGCCTGAAACCACTAGCATAAAACATTTACTGTTTCCAACAAAATCTAGTGGAAGTGGATACGTATCTGTTACATTTTCCACAGCTAAGATAGGTGCACCTGCTGTAATTTTTCCAATTACTGGAACATCTGTCATTTCTTTTTTATTATAAAATGCTTTTCCACCTTTTATTGGTCCTCTAGGTCTATATAGTGCATCTTCTGTTCTTAATACTCTTAGTGTTCTTCCTTTTTGATTTTCTTTCTTAATATACTTTAATTCTTCTAGTTGTTTTAAATATGTATGTACTGTTGCAGTTGAACTTAATCCAACTGCCTTTCCGATTTCTCTTACTGATGGAGCATAACCATTTTTTTCAATTTGTTTTGTAATGTACCTAAGTATTTGTTTCTGTCTAGTAGTTAATTCTTTCTTTTTACCATTCTTATCTACTTTAACCAATTTTTCTCCTCCTCAAAATTAATTTTATACTATAGTATCATACAAACAAAAAAATGTCAAACAAATTTTTGATTTTTTCTAAAATGGGACAGGCTTTTTTTCCGGATTTTCCTAAATGGGAACAGTCCCTAATTAGAAATCTATAGTTTGGAAAAGAATTGACATTTTGGCTAGGCAAACAAGCAAGAAAAACGGAAGCGTACTTTTGGTACGCTGAGTATTTTCGAAGCGACGTTTAACAACGCCAAAATTCAATTATTTTTCAAACTATTCTTCCCATTCTAATTCATAATCAATAATCTTTACGATATCTCCTTCTTTTATTCCCATTTCTTTTAATTTCTCATTTACACCTAAGTTGTCTAAACTTTTTTGGAAGTAGTATAAGGATTCATTATCTTCTATGTTTACTCTACGCATGATTCTTTCTACCGCTTCTCCTTTGATTACAAACATTCCTTCTTCTTGGGTAATTGTGTATTCATCTTTATCTTCTAAAGTATACACTTTTCTATCTTCTATTTCTATTAAATCTTCTTTTGGTAATGTTTTTAGCACATCTGATACATGTTTTATTAATTCAGAAATTCCCTCTCCAGTTGCAGCTGATATTTTAAAGATTTCCATCTTATTTTCTTTTGCAACTTTTTCAAGTTTCTTATATAAATTTTCATCTTGCATTGCATCTATTTTATTAGCAACAATTATTTGTTTTCTTTTGCTTAATTTTTCGCTATATTTTTTTAGTTCTTCATTAATGGTATAAAAATCTTGAACTGGATTTCTTCCTTCTGAACCGGATACATCAATAACATGAAGTAATAGTCTTGTTCTTTCAATATGGCGTAAAAACTGAAGTCCTAGCCCTGTTCCTTCACTTGCTCCTTCTATAATTCCTGGAATATCTGCTATTACAAAACTATCTCCATAGTCTGTTTTTACTACTCCTAAATTTGGCTCCAATGTTGTAAAGTGATAGTCTGCAATTTTAGGAGTTGCAGATGTTGTTCTAGACAAGAAAGTGGATTTACCTACGTTTGGAAATCCTATTAACCCTACATCAGCTAATAATTTTAGTTCCAATATTAGTTCTTTTTCTTCCCCATTTTCTCCATCTTGTGCAAATCTAGGAGCTTGTCTTGTGGATGTTGCGAAATGAGAATTTCCTTTTCCACCTCTGCCTCCTGCTAAAATTAATTCTTTTTGCCCTTTGTGAGAAAGGTCTGCTAGCACTTTATTCGTCTTAGCATCTCGTACAATGGTTCCAATTGGTACTTTTATATACAAATCTTCCCCACTTTTTCCATATTTATGAGAACCTTCGCCATTTTTTCCATTTTCTGCTTTAAATTTTTTATGATAGCGAAAATCGATTAGTGTATTTGAATCTGGGTCAACTTCGAAATACACGTCTCCCCCTTTTCCGCCATCTCCACCATCCGGTCCTCCTGCTGCCACATATTTTTCTCTTCGAAAGGAAATGGCTCCATTACCGCCATTTCCTGCTTTTGCACTTATTTTTACGTAATCTGTAAACATTACTCTACTCCTTTTTACCTATTTTCAAAATAATCTAGTCTCATTGCTTTCTTTACTTTTTTCATTGTCTCTTTTGCAGTTTGTCTTGCTTTTTCAGTTCCCTTTATTAACAATTCATCCACTAATTCTGGTCTTTCTTCGTAATATTTTCTTTTTTCTCGAATTGGTTCTAAAAAGTCTATGATATTTTTAGCAAGTTCTTTTTTACATGCTACACATCCTCTTTCTCCTGCTTTACATTCTTTACAAACATTTTTACATGCTTCTTTATCCGTAAATAAATTATGATAGTAATATACCATACAAATATCTGGATTTCCCTTGTCATCTTTTCGAATTCTATTTGGATCTGTAACAGCACTCATTACTTTTTTAGTTATTTCCTCTGGTGAGTCAGAAAGATAGATAGCATTTCCTAGAGATTTTCCCATTTTTTCATTTCCATCTAGTCCTTTAATTCTTTTGGTAGATGATAATACTGCTTCTGGCTCTACTAATACCTCTCCATAAATACTATTAAACTTTCTTACAATTTCTCTACATTGTTCTATTAAAGGTAGTTGATCTTCTCCCACAGGAACTAATTCTCCTTCAAATGCCGTTATATCTGCTGCTTGACTAACTGGATATCCTAAAAATCCATAAGTAACACTTTCTCCAAAAATTTCTCTTTTTTGAGCAATCTCTGTTTTTACAGTAGGATTTCTTTCTAATCTTGCTATCGTAACTAAATTAGAATAAAACACCGTAAGCTCTGCTACTTCTGGTATCATAGACTGAATATATATTGTAGTTTTTTCCGGGTCAATTCCCACGGATAAATAATCTAACATTACTTCTTTTACATTTTTTCTAACTTTTTCTGGATTATTAAAATTATCGGTTAATGCTTGCACATCTGCAATTAATATGTATGGGTCATATTTCCCTGAATTTTGCATTTCTACCCTTGTTTTTAAAGAGCCAAAATAATGTCCTATGTGCAACCTTCCTGTTGGTCTATCTCCAGTTAAGATTCTTTTCTTTTCCATCTTTAATCACATTCCTTTCTAAGGCGTAAATCCGACCTAAAAAGAATTAAATTTTTGGCCTTCTTTATCCTTCCTAAATTCCATTTAACTTTTCTTCTAGCCTTTTAAATTCTTCAACATATGTTTCTTTAATCTTATGATAGATTTCTCTTGAAGTTTCCTCATCATATAAATGGGATAAGGAATTTCATAAAATCCCCTATATTATATCTATTTTTCTTTTATTTTTCCTTTTATTCCTAATGTAATAAAATAAATCGCACCCGAAATAATTACAATCATTGAGCCTGTTGGTATATTAAAATAATACGATGCAATTAATCCTGCTATTCCAGAAAATAGTGAGAATAGTACAGCAAATAAATGATACCATCTCATATTTTTAGCAATATTTCTACTAGATGCGGCTGGTAAAATTAATAAAGAGTTAATCAATAAAATTCCTATCCACCTAATAGATATCATTACTACAATAGCAATTAATACTGCAAAAATATTGTCTATTTTCTTTGTTTTTATTCCTTTACTTTTCGCTAAAGTACTATTTATACTAATTAAATGTAACTTATTGAATGTAAAATACCAGAATACCAATACCACTATGGCAATTAAGAAAACATATAGTATTTCGGAATCTGTTATACTTAAAATGTCGCCTACTAAATAACTAGAATATTGATTAAAATTACCAGTGTTTGCCAAAATAGCAAGTCCTAATGCGATAGCTATGGAAGAAAACACGCTTATGATGGTATCAGACCCATAGGTGGTTTTATTTTTTACATAATTTAGAAGTAGTGCAAATCCTATGGCAAATATAATCATTCCAATATTTAAATTACTAATTCCTATCAAACTTCCGTAGTGCTATTCCTGTTAAGGCAGAATGTCCCAATGCATCTGAGAAAAATGCCATTTTGTTGTTTACAATCATCGTTCCCAATATTGCAAATATGGGTGATATTAAAAGAATGGCCAAGAAAGCATTTTTCATAAATTCATAGTTCATAAATTCAAAAGGTAATATTACTTCTAATATACTATCTATTACTTCCATTTTATTAAATTTCCTTTCTTCAAATTATGCTATAAGGATTTTTTTGTTTTTTATTAGTACTTCCCTGCGCGAACTTAATATTTTGCATAACCATTATCTAGTAACTTTTGTCTTAAGCTAGTTCTCCGAATCGATTTTTAAATTCTAAACTCTTAAAGACATCTTCTGGTTTTCCTTCTTTGATAACCTCTTTATCTAAAAGAATTACTTTGTCTGCATATTTTTTTGCTAATTCTAAATCGTGTGATACTAAAATAATTGACATATCATATTCTGTTTTTAGTTTACTTATAATCTGATAAAAATCCTGTATTCCATTTCGATCAATTCCAGAAACAGGTTCATCTAAAATTAGTAAGTTTGGCGTTGGTTTTGTTGCAATTGCTATTAATACACGTTGAAGTTCCCCTCCAGATAAGTCTCCTATACTTTTATCAATTAAACTATCTGCTCCAAATATTTTTAAATGTTCTTTTATTTCATTGTATGTTTTTTTATCTTTTCTTAAGAATACTGGTATGTGTGTGATGCATGACGCAAACAAATCATACACAGTTGTAGGCATGTGCTTTTCTACATTAATACTTTGTGGCACATACCCTATTTTTATTTTCTTGGTAATATTATCTTTTTTATCGACAAAAGTAATATTTCCTGTGTGCTCAATTTCCCCTAAAATTGCTTTTAGTAATGTGCTTTTGCCTGCTCCATTACGCCCAATAATTACCGTTAATTCCCCACAATGAATATGTATACTAACATTTTTTAGTATTACTTCATTTCCTATTTTAACTCCAATATTATTAATTTTAGTACAGTGTAATCCACATGCTTTCTCCAACTTTTTCCTCCATTCTCTTAGTAAAATATTGCATTTTAAAATTTGCTATTACTTAAATAATTTTAATGTGATATTTTTTTCTAAGCAATTTCATGTAATGCATTATTTACTTTAGACATTCTCACATAATAGATATATTTATTCGAATATTTGATATTATTCAAAATAATACTAGTTTAATGCGTATTTCATGGCAAAATAGAATTTATATATACAATTTTAAATAGATTTTAACAATTCCAAATTTTCTTTCATGGCATTTAGATACGAATCTTTATCTTCGCTTCCTGTTAAACCTGAATTAAGCTCATATATTTTTGCACCTGTTTCATTTGCAATTGTTTCTGCATTTGTTTTTGAATCGTTTTTATCAACTATTATTACTTGAATATTCTCATTTTTTATCTCGTCGATAACATTCCTTAGCATTTCTGCTGACATGGTACTTTCTTCGTGATTAGTTTCTACCATTGTCATATCTAATCCTAAATCTTGTCCTAGATAAGCAAATGCTTCATTTAAGCAAATGGCTTTTGTTCCTTTTACATCTTGTAATTCACTTGAATAACTATTTTTTAGTTCTTCTAATTTTTCTATATACCCATCTGCATTTGCTTTATATTTTTCTGCATTTACTTCATCTTTTTGAATAAGTGCTTCTGCTATATTTTCTACTTGTAAAATATAATTATCTATACTAGTCCAAATATGCGCATTTACTCCATTCTCATCCAAAATAATATTTTGCATGTTAGTACTAGAATCAATCACTTCCATATTCGTATTTGAACTAATGACTTTATCGATAAAGCTTTCCATTCCAAGTCCATTCATAATAAATATATCTGCATTCTCTACCTTTTTCATATCTTCTGTAGTTAAGGTATAATCATGCAAACAACCCACATTAACATCTGCCATATTTACAAGTTCTATGTTTTCTGCTCCTTCTGTTATATTCTCTGCAATAATATACATTGGATAAAAAGAAGTCACCATTTTTAAAGTGCCATCCTCTTTGCTTTCTTGCTTATCTCTATTTATATTTAATATTACAAGTGCTACAATAATCGCAATTACAATAATTGCAATTATGATATATTTTATACTTTTCTTCATTTTATTCCTCCATTTAACCTATATAATAATACCATTTCTTGCATTATTTTTCAATGTTTTTATGTTAATTAGTTGTTTTTATTGTAACAATTTCCTTATTTCTTCAATTCTACTATTTACTGCTTCATACCCATAATAAAAGCACTTTTCAATATTTTTTGTTTCTAATAATCCCATTTTGTCAGTGCGTATATTTACTACAAAATCACTTTGTTTTATCTTTTCCTCTATAATTTTGTTTCCCATAATATCTATTGTCCTCATTACAATGTCCATGATGTTACTATCTTCATCAATAGCATCTTGCTCAAATTTTACCGCTATTACCTTGTCTGCGCCTTGTTTTCTCACTTCTTCTACAGGTATATTATTTAATGCTCCTCCATCTATGAATGCATGTTTTTCTATAGTACATAAATTAAATACCGCTGGAAAACTACTACTTGCTCTAACTGCTTCTCCTATTGTTATATCTGTAATATATCCCTTATTTTCCTTTTCTTTTCCTTCTGGTATATAATTAGTTAAAATATATTCTTTCGCATCTATTATATCTACCGTTGGAATTACAATTGGCATTTTTATACTACTTATCTTGTCAAAATTTTTATTATTAGCTAATTTTTCAAAGACCGTTTCAATGCTTTTTCCATTTCTTAAACCTTTTATAGGTTCTTTTTTGTTCATCATTTTTCGTATTCCAGTAATCATAGAAAATCTACTTTCTCCGATTATTTTACTAGAATTTTCTTTGAATTTTTGCAATATTTCATCTGGTCTATAACCCATTGCATATAGACTAGCAACCATACTTCCAGCACTTGTCCCTCCAATAATATCAATGCGTATTCCATTTTCCTCTAAAGATTTTAATACGCCAGCATGTGCAATTCCTCTCGTTCCCCCACCAGACAACGCTAATCCTATTTTCATATACAACAAACTCTCCTTAATATTTATTATATATATTATTAGCTTTTGGGGTAAATTTTAAACAAAGAAAACCAGAGTGGCACATTAAAAATATGTCTCTCTGGTCTGTTTTGAGAACAAAAGAATCGTTCCATATTGTTTATTATTCAGCTGTATATGGTAATACTGCTATTTGTCTTGCTCTTTTTACTGCTAATGTTATATCTCTTTGATGTTTTGCACATGCTCCTGTTGCTCTTCTTGGAAGTATTTTTCCTTTATCATTAACAAATTTTCTTATTTGATCAAGATTTTTATAATCTAATACTAAATTTTTGTCTGCACATAAAGGACATACTTTCTTTCTAATTTTTCTAAATTTTGGATTATAATCATTATCAGCATTATTGTTTCTGTTATTTCTTTTATTTTTCTTGTTATCAGCCATTATTCTTACCCCCTTACTTGACTAATTATAAGGTTTAAGTAGTTTTACTTCTAAGAATATATTAATTTAAGATTATTTCCTAGAATGGTAAATCATCTCCTGAAGATATTTCGAAATCAGAACCTGCTCCTGCAGTTGGCATTGCTCCAAATGTTGTATCAAAATTTGATGAGGAACTTTCTCCATCTCTTTTGCTATCTGCAAAATATGCTTCTTCTGCAACTACTTCTGTAACATAATGTTTTTGTCCTTGATCATCATCCCAAGTTCTTGTTTGAATCCTTCCTATTATTCCTACTTGTTGACCTTTTTTAAAATATTTACTACAAAACTCTCCTAATTTACTCCAAGCAACTATGTTTATAAAATCTGCTTGTCTTTCTTCTCCTTGTCTTACGAATCTTCTATTAACTGCTAAGCTAAAAGAAGCCACAAGAGTATTGTTTGTTTGAGTATATCTTACCTCTGGATCTCTAGTTAATCTTCCCATTAAAATTACTTTGTTCATATATTTCACCTTTTACCTTTCTATATTAAAGGCCCCCGAATGGGTATAGTAATTGTTTCTTCTATTTTTTAACTACTATAAATTTAATTACTTCATCTGTAATTCTATAATTTCTTTCAAGCTCTGCAATTAGGCTTGGATTAGCTTCAAAGTCGTATACTACATAATATCCTTCTTTATTTTTCTTGATTTCATAAGCTAATTTCTTTTTGCCCAATTCATTTACTTGCTCTACTTTTCCGTCAGTATTAATTAATGTTTGAAATCTTTCAATTAATTCTTTTAATGAATTTTCCTCAACATTTGGATTAATAATGACAACACTTTCGTATTTATTCATTACCGTTCACCTCCTCTTGGATATATAACCTATGAACTTTTATGTCATAAGTAAGGAAAAAATAGCATTGCTATTTTTTAACATTAATATTTTAGCATATTTTTTCAGCTATTGCAAGGATTTTTTGATTTTTTTTCCGCTGTTGACCAATCACTTCTTGAAAAAAGAAACTCTTTATCTTATTTAAGATTCTTTTGAAAATATTTTCTTTGTGTTCCTCTATCTGTGTTGTTTGTTCTTTAATTGGCACTAATTCCTGTCTTTTTCTATTTTCAAATACATCAATATTATATCTTTCTCTCTTTTTCAATTCACAGTTTAGCACTTGTTAATTGGCTAAGATAATAAATGTATTATCTTAGCTATTGCAATAAGCCATGAATTGTAACTGTTTTTAAGGGCGAATGAAAAAACAAGATTTTTCCTCCCTTTTCAAATCTAAGTTGACACATTTTTTATTTTATAGTAATATACTACCATAACTTAAGATAGCTTTACAAATACATTATTTTTAGAAAGGAATTTGTTATTTTTAAAGCGCCTGGACGTAGCACCAGCTATGTATAATGTCCATATTGCTACGTTGACGAGGGAGAAACTTATCGAAAGATTCGGCGGATGGTTTCTTGGCATTGGATTACTGCCATAAATATTAGTAAAAACCTGATAGTAATGTCAGCTTACAAAGCTAATAGGGTAACCTTTATTTGTATTGCTTTCTTAAAAATGAGTCTTACAATATGATATTATCTAATGATATTTTATCGCTTTGGGGATTCTAGTATTATCGCATTTATATATTTTTAAGGAGGTATTTTTTATGTGTGGTATTGTAGGATACGTTGGTAGCAAAAAAGCTACACCTATACTAATTGATGGGCTTTTAAGCCTAGAATATAGAGGATATGATTCTGCTGGAATTGCAACTATAGAGAAAGATACTATTAAAGCAATGAAGGCAAAAGGAAGGGTAAAAAATTTATATGATTTAGATGGGATTAATGATTTAGCAGGTACAATAGGAATTGCTCACACAAGATGGGCAACCCATGGTAAACCTTCTCCAGAAAATGCACATCCTCATTTGGATAATAGCAACACTTTTGCTGTTGTTCATAATGGAATTATTGAAAATTATTCAGATTTAAAAGAATTTTTAGTTTCAAAAGGATATCATTTTATTTCACAAACAGATACAGAAGTAATTCCTAATTTAATTCATTATTATTATACTAATGGACCTATTTCTGTTGTAAATAATCCTAAGCAGAAATTTTTAGGAGCTGTAAAATCTGCTGTTTATGATTTAAAAGGAAGTTATGCTATAGAAGTTATATCTACAATTTGTCCAGAAGAAATGATAGTAGTTAGAAAAGATAGCCCTTTAGTTATTGGGAAAGGGAATGGAGAAAATTATATCGCATCAGATATTCCAGCTATTTTAAAATATACTAAAGACTTTTATTTACTAGACGACAATGAATTTGCTGTTGTTAGCGAAGATACTATTCAGTTTTTTGATAATAGTCTAGTAGAGCATAATAAACCTATTAAAAATATAGAATGGGACGCCAATGCTGCTGGTAAAGATGGATATGAGGATTATATGCTTAAAGAAATTTATGAGCAGCCAACTGCTATTAGAGAAACTATAGGATCACGTTTCCGCTTAGGAGAAAACTGTTCTTTTGATGATATAGATATATCCAAAGAATACTTAAGTAGTGTTAACAAAATTTTTATAGTTGCTTGTGGAACTGCAATGCATGCTGGACTTTCTGGTAAAACTTTAATTGAAAACTTATGCAAAATTCCTACAGAAGTAGATATTG
>CALXVO010000026.1 GCA_944392065.1 uncultured Clostridia bacterium
GTTTCTACTCCAATTACCGCCTATGTAAATTCATAGAATATAGAATTTGCTGCTGGTGAAGGGGAAATTGTAACTAATATAGAAATCGATTTAGATAGAATTTACCCAGGAATGGAAACTTATGAACAAAACATCACAGTATATAATAAAGGAGAGTCAAAAGCAACACTAGATTATGAATTTGAATCTATTGAGATATTAGGTGAAAAATTTGAAATAGGAGAAAATTTTACATCTGAAGATTTAGAAAATAAAATAAAAAATGATTATCCATTCAAAATAAATATAGTAAAAGATGATAGTAACCTAGTAGGAGAAAATGGAGAAGGATATTTCAGAATTACAGTAGAATGGCCTTTTGAGTCAGGAAATGATTCATTAGATACTTATTGGGGAAATAAAGCATATGAATATTATTCACTAAATCCGGGAAAAGAAAGCTTACATATTGAAATGATGTTAATTGCGGTACAAGGCTAATAATGTACAATTTATACTAATTATATATAAATTGTACATTATTAATTGGCAATTTGTAAAAAATTAATAGTTACATTAAAAATGGCAGGATTGTTTGATACAGCAGCTAGTGTATCATCTGCATTGTCCATTGTTTGAGAGTCATCATCAATCCACTTTATATAAATTCTGATTTTTCTGTTTTGTATATCATCATTTAATAAAATGTCTTCAGAAATTGTTTTTTCATCATTTGTTTGAAATTCAATTTTTGGACCATTATCAATAGAATAGCCAACAATAGAAAAATCTTTTACAGAACTATTTTCAGCTACAGTACTAGTGATTGTATAATTAAAAGATACATCTACATCTTGAATATCAAGTTCTAAATCAAAGTAACCTTCAGCAGTAGGTGCAATAATGTTACTAGCAATGTTTTCATTTCCTGGGAATACTGGGGTAATAGTAGATGAAATATCTGTATTATCTTTTATAGTTACGTTGTTGACTTTTATATTCCATTTTGCAATTGATACATTAGCACTACTAGAAGCAGAGCTCAAATATTTTGCATAAGTATCTACAATAATAAAAGATATTATTAGTAAAAAAATTAAAATAAATATAAAAAATAGTGTTTTTTTATTTTTTTTCATATGTAATCCTTTACTACTATTATTGTATATCATAAGGAAAGGAAGAAAGCAAGATGAAAATGTAAATATGTTATTTTAAATAAGAAATATTATTTTAGATGAAAAATAAAAAGAAAGGAAGTGTAATGCAATGAAGAAACAAGAGGAGAAAGAAAAGCAGAGTAAAAAGAAAAGAGATAAAATGACTGAAGCCGAAAAAACTTTAAAATCTTATAAAATTAGAGAAAGAGAAGTTAAAGTAAAAGTTATAAGAGTAGCTATTTTAATAACATTGCTGTTTTTAATCATAATATATTTTATTTTGAGGACTGTTTACGATTTAGGAGATTTTACGATTAGTTTGGATCCACAAGAAGATACACAAAGTGGATTAGTTATGTATGAAAGCATTGAAACAAAGGAAGAAAGAAAAATATTAAAAGCAGACAAGTTGGAGTTTATGGATAATATATCTATTAATTGGCTTCCAGATAATTTACACAATGAAAGAGATGGAGCTCATAATGGAGAGAATTATATAGCATATACTTTTTATCTAGAAAATAAAGGAAGTGATGCTATTGACTACTGGTATACTATACATATAGATGATGTGATAAAAAATGTAGACAGAGCTGTTAGAGTGATGATATACCTAAATGATAGTAGAACTGTGTATGCAAAAGCAAATGAATCAACTGGAACCCCAGAAACAGGAACAAAAGCTTTTTATTCTACAACAGATGTGCTATTAGAAGAAAGGCAAAATTTTAATCCAGGAGATATTGATAAAATGACAATTGTTATTTGGATAGAAGGAGATGATCCAGATTGTGTTGATGCATTAATTGGCGGAGAAATGAAAATGACAATGGAAATTACAGAAGAACATAAAGCACAATAAATGGTAAAATATTACAAGAATATTACATTAATATTACTATGTTACAAAAAGCGACAAATTATTGACAAAACAAGACTAGTATGTTAGAAATATATAAGTAAAAATAAAAAATGAAAATTTAAAAGGAGGAAAAAATGAGCAAGAAGACCAAAAGAAAAGGTAATTTAAAGTATTCATTATTATTACTATTGCTATTAGCAATTTTATTGATTTCATCAACATATGCATGGTTTACTGCTAATAGAACAGTATCTATTAGTGAATTGACAGTAAATGTACAAGCACAAAATGGTTTGCAAATATCAGTAGATGGGGCAGAAT
This sequence comes from uncultured Clostridia bacterium, assembly GCA_944392065.1. Lineage (GTDB taxonomy): Bacteria > Bacillota > Clostridia > TANB77 > CAG-508 > CALXVA01. The sequence continues at coordinate 2,323 of CALXVO010000026.1, forward strand.
GGAAGTCTGTTATAACAAATGACGATATAACAGGTGCATCATATGTAGGTTGTATTAATCAAATACCAAAAACAATGGAAGCACTTTCATCAGCCGGAACTGTTACTACAACAGGAAATTTAGATTTATTTTATGGATTAGTAGCACCGGAAGAAGGAATTTACTCAATAACAGCTACACAAGAAGCTGCACCAGTAATGGGAACTGAAGGAAAATATATTGCATTTGATGTTTATTTTAGAGTAGATACTGCTACTACATTACAATTACAATTTGCAAATGATGAAGGTGGTACAACACCAGTAGGTTCTTATGTTACTTCTGTAGCAAACAAAGGATTACAAAACTCCGGTCGTGTTGCATTCTTAGTACAAGGACATGTTGGAACAGGGGAAACAGCTACTGATTTACAAGATGACGCAGCTGGTACAGCAGATGATGTGTATATCTGGGAACCTAATAATGCATCACATACAGCAGAATCAGTACAACATGCTACAACTACATATGGAGATGCATCACTAGCAGATGGTGTTGAGACAACAGATGGAGTAATTGCTGAAATAGGAACACCTATTGATTTAAAACAAGCAAATGCAACAGATAATAGTACTTATTTTGAGACAGCTACTTATATAGTATCAACACCAACTAATCATGTTGGAGATGAAGACTTACTTGACTTAGAAGCAGGTGTTACAAAAGTAAGAATATATATGTGGGTTGAAGGACAAGATATAGACTGTGAAAACAATGCATCTGGTTCAGATATTAACTTTAATCTTCAATTTACAATTCCTGAAGTAGCTGCATAAGTTTAGAAAAGATTATAATAAATTAGAAAAAAAATGCTTTAGAATTTCTAAAGCATTTTTTGTGTATAATTATAGACAAAAAATGCCTAAATATGATAATATATGTGTATAATTTAATGATAAAGTTGGAGGAATTATGGATATAAATAAAATGTCTAATGATGAACTAATAGAAATATATAAAAATGTACATGATTTTATAAAATATTTAGAAAAATCGAAAAAACAAAATTAAATATATAATACCATTTAAAGGAAAGGAATGGGACAAGTCTTGAAAAATAATATTTTAGATAAAATTAAAGCAGATAAAGAACTATTAGAAACGATGCCTGTTAACAATGAAAAAAATACTCAAAAATATAATGAAAAAATTCAAGAATTAGAAAAGGAATATGCTGTTTTAGAAAATCAGATATTAAATGAAATTGAAAAAAGATTTAATTCTAAAATAGAAACTAAACCTAATAAAGAAATACAAAAATTGCAAAATGAGCTAGAAAATTATGAAAATATAATAGAAATAATAAATAATATAAAAACACCTTATGAAAAATCAAATTTAAGCAAAGAAACTTATCGACTAGGCAAATATTATAAAGAAAATTTAGAGAATGTAAACAATCAGATCCTGATTTGTGTTAATATTTTAAGAAATTTAGGAATAGAAATTTCAGCACAAGATTTTACAATTAGTGATTATGCAAAAGAATATATGGAAGTATTTTTTTCAGAAATGAAAATAGGTGATATAGATTCTGATAATATAAAAAATAAATTTGAAGAAATATATTGGAAATGTCCAGATTTAATAACACATATTGAATTAAATATAAAAGAAATATATATGAATAATTTAAACATAATAAATAAATATTATGAAAAAAAGAAACAAGAAATTTTGTCTAAATACAAAATAGACGAAGAAAAAATAACGGAGCAGTATTATATTACAAAAAAAGAACTAGAAAAATTAGAATTAATTAATAGAGATATTCTAATAAATAAATTTTTAAGTGGAGAATTAAATGTAAAGGATTATACACAAGATAAAATAAATTCATATTATGAAAAAATCTTAGATAAAGAAGTTTTGAATATAATAAGCGAAAATAAAGAAAAAATAGAAGAAGCTGACATTAATATTTTAAAATTTAAAAATAGTATTTATGAATATAAAAAATATTTGGAATATAAATTTATAATCGATGAAGTTATTGAAAAATACAAAGAAAAAGATAAGTATAAATCATTATTTAAAGAGGATTTAAAGAAAATTAAATCAAATGAAAATAAAATTAAAAAAATAAATAAAAAAAGTATTTTTGGAAATAGAAAAAATAATAATCAAGAACTTAATAATTTAACTAATGAATTAAAGAATAATTATAAAGCATTTATTAGAGATGAAGTTTATAGTAAAATAGCAAATGATATTAGTAATGCAACAAGTTTATATAGTCTGCTTAATTTAGCCAGCTGTTTTTATGAATTTTTAGTTGATTGTATTACTAAAAACAATAAAGAAATCGAACAAGTAGAAATAGATAAAAAGATAAATGAATTAATAGAGTTTATTAAATTTCCATATTTTACGATTATTAATAATATTTATATAGACGAAAATAAAGATATTGCTTTAATAATAAAAGATAGATATAAATTATTAAATTTCAATATTGAAAAAGAAGATTTAGCAGAAGATAATCTGGATAATTTATTAAATTTATTGGAAAAAATAAAAATTGATTATGCAATAAAAAAAGCAGGATTAAAAATAGAAGAAATAACTAATTTATGTGAATTTAAAAGAATAATAGAGGAAAATAAGAAAAATTCTAAATTTTAAAGATACATATGGTATGGGGTAATGCTAATGAAGAAGAAAATAGTTTTAATAATTCTTTTGTTAATATTTCTCATTATACAAATTATTTCATTTACAAATTCAAGGGCAAATAAAATAATAACAATAAAAGCACAAATAGAAGATGGTGATGGTATTTTAGAGATAGAAACCATTGAATTAAATGCCGCAAATGAAAATAATGAAGGTTATTCAATTGTTTTGCCAGAAAGAATAAATGGTAAAAAAGTTTTAGAATATGAGTTACAGGTAGAACAAGTAGATGGAAAACCTTCTAATAATGTAGAAGAAAAAAATTTAATTCTTAATAATACAAACGAAATAAATGAGATAGTAAATAATACAGAAGAAGATAATATACAAGTTTTAAGTTCAGATACTAGTATAGCGGGGGACATGAATGATGAAAATTCTATCTTAGTTAAAATGCCAGGAGATAAAATAGCTCTGTCTCAAGAAGAAATAAATAGTAGTGAGATACATATAAGAGCATTTTATGATACAAAAACAGTAGATAATAAAATTTTATATAATAAAATACTAGAAAAAGAACAGAATGGCAGAAATATAAAATTAGAGGGATATATGCCATCAGACTCTACTATACAAGTAGAAGAGGTAAGTTATGAGCAAATACAGACTGAACTAGATGAATTTTTGAGCAATACCGTTAATCTAAAAATAGCTTATGATATAACAATATGGTCTGATGGAAAAGAATATAATCCAAGTGAATATGATGAGCAAATTGAAGTTACAATAACAAATATAGAGGAAAGCGAAGAGACTGAAGAAAAGGAATACAGAGTAGTACATATAGAAGAAGAAAATTCCGCAGAAGTGGAAAGTGTGGAAAAAGAAGAGAAAAATCTTGTATTTAGTGCGGATAATTTTTCTGTTTATGCAGTATTAGAAGAAGTAGCAATAAGTGAATTAGCCACATATGCTTCTGTTTCAAGTATAGGAGCAAATGCAGATGTATGGGAAGGAGATGTAGCAAATAGTTTTCAATTTGGAAACGGAAGCCAGCAAAGTCCATACTTAATTGCAACTGGAGCAGAACTTGCATATTTAGCAGAAAGAGTAAATAATGGAGAAAATTTTCAAAATCAATATTTTCAGCTTGCAAATGACATAAATCTAGATGATAGAGAATGGACGCCAATAGGGGACACATCAAACTCTTTTAGAGGTGTGTTTGATGGAGCAGGACATGTTATAGCAAATGGAAGAATTAATGTAAGTTCTTTACCAAATAGAAATGTGGAATCTTATGGTTTATTTGGTAGTTTAGGTGGAGGAACTTCTACTTCAATTATAAGAAATTTAGAGATAAATAATATTATAGTTTCTATTGGTGGAAGTGGAAATGCATCAAATGGTGGATGGCATATAGGAACTCTTGTTGGAACTATGTATAGAAATTCAGAGGTAATAAACAATATAGCCAATAATTGTAGTATTTCGGATAATGGGAATGTAACAGTATATAATTCAGCTTTCCAATATTCTGTGGGAGGATTAGTAGGATATGCAACAAATACATCAAGTAGCACGAGTGATCCTGGACAAAATAATAGATATAGAATAGAAAATTGTTTTGTAAATACAGAAATAAATTTAACAAATGATGTTAGAACTAGCTGGTTTGGAACTAGCACTTATGATGCACAATATCATACGGGTGGAATAATAGGAACAATACGTTCTCAAGCAGTATGGCCAGAGGAATCTTTATATGTAGGAAGCATAAATTCAAATGGTTTTATAGGACCAATTTTTGGTGCTTTAATGAATTCTACAAGCTATAATAGAAGAAATAATTTTGCAACCTTATGGAATGGAAATGATGCTGGAAACTTAAGTATGACTAGTTATTATTCTGGTTTTTCTGCAAATGGTACAACATTTACAACAAGTATAACTTCTGGAACATCAAGTTCAAGACTTTCAAATGATTCTGATGATATTGGATATGTACAAGGTGTTAATAAAGGAATATATGTTTCCGATATTTCTACTCGTTTAACTAATTTTAACAATTATGCAGGGAATGAATATATAAAATGGAAATATGAAAATGGTACATTTTCATTTATAAAAAGATTTGCTACCTCATTAGATGATACAAATCTACCTATTTATAAAGTAATAGTTGATAATGAATATTCTAGTGGACCATATACATATGAGTGGTATTTAGAAGGAAATTTAGTGGAAGAACTAGAAAATCAAAATCAGGTAGAACAAGAATTGCCTGATAACGAAATACTTCATTATACAGTACTTGTAGGTGATGGAGAATATTACTCAATATTAAATTTTACAATAGAAAGATTATATATCCATTTTGATATTGATGAGAATAATAATAGTGTAACAGCAAGTATTAGAGGTGCAGCTTTACAGTTTATAAATATTGAAGATTATGAATTTCAATGGTACGCATTAGATGCAGCGGGATTAAATGACGGAAAAATTGAGGGTGCAACATCGCTTACATTAAATAATCTAGAAAAAGGAATAGAATATAAATTAGTTGCTACATATACACCAAATTATTCTTATAGTATCGAAGATTCCTTTATATATGGAGATAGAACTGTTGTATATGTAAATTATAGTGGTGGTAATGATAATAATGATGGATTTACTCCAGAAACAGCAGTAAGAACAATGCAAACAGCATATAGCAAACTTAGTTCTAATGTAGATAGAAACGAAAATATTATAGTAATAATGGGAACATATTCTAGTAATAGCTTTTTCAATTATGCGGACACATCAAATAATTCTTCTGCATATAGAAAAAATGCAACTCTTACAGGAATATATGCTGGAATAGATTATGAAGGAGAGTTATATTTTTATAGTGGAACAGGTAGTTATAGATATTTAAATGGAGATACAACATTTCAGTATTTAGATTTTAATGGAAGAAGTAACCAAATGTATTTATATGCACAAGGTTATAGTTTAACAATGGGTGAAGGCATTACAATGAATAATTTTGCAAACTCTAACCAAAATCAAGGCTTACTTGGTGGTAATGCCCCAGCATTTCACTTGATCTGTGGATGGTGCCAATACAATTATACAACACTTCCTAGAAATAATCCTAAAATAGTAATAAATAGTGGAACATATGCTAGAATTATAGGTGGTGGTAGCCCAGGAACATCGGATGGACAAGGACAAGAAGATTCACACGATTTTACAGGTTCTTCAAGAGAGGACACGTTTAATATAGAAATAACAATTGATATTGAAAATAGTACTACAGCATCTAGGTATGATTATGATGTAAATTTACTTACAGGAGGTTCTGCTTGTGGAAATAATTATTCAAATGTTACAGAAAATATATATAGTGGAAGTGTAGGTCGTGTACTAGGTGGAAGTATAGGAGATTCACAAGTTATACCAACTACTGGGAGCTGGTGGAATCCACAACCTTGGGAGTATCCTAATAATACTTTTTTAGGAGAAACAACAATAAACGTAGAAGGTGGCACAATAAACGAATTATATGGCGGATGCCTTGGAAGAAATATGGGAGCAATCGATAATAGCGGAAATGTTGATAGCGGTTATACTGGAAATACATGTGACTCATATTTCTATGGAACAATAAATATAAACATAACTGGAGGAACTATAACAAACAATATATATGGTGCTGGCGCAGGTGGAGTTACAGGGTATAGCCAAAATTCTTCAGATCCATATAAAAGCTACGGAGCAGATTTTGATACATCTGTTAATATTAGTATTTCAGGTGGAACCATAAACGGAAATGTATATGGCGGAGGATATGGATATACAGAATACTTAAATGCTAATGTTACAGCAGAAGATGGTGGTTCACTTTATGGAGATAGTAATATAGAAATTAGTGGTTCTCCAACTATAAATGGAGATATTTATGCAGCTGGATGTGGATATGATATGTCAAATAGACCAAATCTAGCTCAAATGGAGGGAGATTCAAATATTACAATATCTGGAGCTCCTACAATCAATGGACAAATATTTGCAGCAGGTGCAGGACTTTCAAACTATTCAGAAATGGCAAAGTTAACAGGAAACACAAAAACCACGATTAATAGTAATGTATCGGCAGATATATATGGTGGAGGCAATAATGCTAAAACAGAAGGAACAACTACAATTAATATAGAAAGTGGTACACATACAGGAGATATTTATGGTGGAGGAAATCTAGGTACTGTAGAAGGTACGTCAAATGTAAATGTTAATGGAGGAAGTAATAACAGAGTATTCGGAGGAGGAAACCAAGCTAGTGTTACTACATCTAACATATATATTAATGGTGGAACTACAAATGAAATATATGCTGGAGGAAACTCAGCAAGTGTTACAACAACAAATACATATATAAATGGTGGACAAACAAATACTTTGTATGGTGGTTCAAACCAAACAGGAACAGTACAGAATTCAAACATAGAAGGAACATCTGGAACTGTAGGCACACTCTATGGAGGAAATAACGTTGGAGGAATTACACAAAATAGTACAGTAACAATAGATGGAAGTAGTATAACAGAAGCTATATATGGTGGAGGCAATCAAGTTGATACAACAAATGCTAATGTATACTTATTATCCTCTGGTAATAATATTCCATATATCTTTGGAGGCGGAAATCAAGCAGCAGTTGGAACTCCAAATGTTTACATACAAGGTGGACAAGCCCAAAATGTATTTGGTGGTTCAAATGCTAATGGAACTATAAATCAAAGTAATGTAGAAGTAACAGGCGGAGAAATAGAAAACGTATATGGTGGAAATAACCAAGGTGGAACAACTATTACTACTAGCGTAAAAATAAATGGAGGAAAAATATTAACTGCAGTATACGGAGGAGGAGACCAAGCACAAAGTGAAACAAGCAATATAGAGTTAATAAAATCGGAAGAAATAATACCTAGTGTATATGGTGGAGGAAATGAGGCCGGCGTTACTACTACAAATGTTAATCTAAATGGTGCAGATGTAGGCAATTTATATGGTGGCTCTAATACATCTGGAGAAGTTACAAATAGTTATGTTATAACAAATTTAGGTACAGCAGAAAATGTATACGGAGGTAACAACCAAGGTGGAACTACAAATACTACAAATGTAAGTATTATGGCAGGAGAAATTGTAAATGTATATGGCGGAGGAAATAATGCCATAACGAATGAAACAAATCTAACCATAAATGGAACAGTTACTGGAGATGTATATGGCGGAGGAAACGAAGCAGGAGTAAATACTAATACAAACTTAAATATAGAAAATGCACAAATAAATAATAATGTATATGGTGGAGGAAACAATGGAATAGTTTCGCAAAACACCTTTGTACATATAAAAAATGCTAACCTAGGTCAAAGCCTATATTCAGGAGGAAATGGAGCAACAGCAATAGTATATGGAAACACAAATTTAACAATAGAGGGAGTAAATACAATTATTTCCGGAAATGTTTTTGGAGGAGGCAATAAAGCTGCTACAGGCTCAAATGATTCACGTACATCAGTAAGCACAGTGAATATTGTTTCTGGAGAAATAGGAGGAAATGTTTATGGAGGAGCAAATAGATCTGTAGTATATGGAGTAACAAATACTAATATAGGATATGATGTAGTAGGAAACACTTCCCTTGAGAAAGGTAATATTCATATAGTAGGAACTGTATTTGGTGGAGGAGAAGCAAACGAATCTGGATCAGAAGTATACGACTTTTCATTTATAAGTGTTACTAACGGAATAGATATAAATATAGATGCAAATGGATATAACGAATTTGATATAGATGGAAGTATATTTGGTTCAGGAAACGCTTCTAGTACCAGTGGCGAAAGCTACATAAATATAAATAATTATGGAACAGCAGATGAACCTAAAAGCAATGTTTCAATACAAAGGGCAAATTGTGCTACTATAACAAATTCTGCAATTGCTTTATCTGGAGCAACAGATAGAACAAACGAATACTCTGATGAATTTTATACAATAAGTAGGGTAGATACTGTTAAACTACAAAACAATTCAACATTATACCTAAATTATGGAGCAAACCTTTTAAAAGAATTAGACAGTATTTTATATGAAAATGGACAAGAAATAAAAGGAGCAGTAACTATAAATGAAGAAGATGGCACTGTAACAAAAAATGTAGACAACAGAATTTATATGGCAGAAGGAAGAAATCTTAACATTGCTACAAACGAGCAAGTTTCAGCATATGGACAAGTACATGGAATGTTTTTCTTTGGATTATTTACAAATAGAATGAATCCTAGTACAAGTACAGGTTTATATAATCATAATTATCAAAATGGTGACGAAATTACAAATGAAGGAACTTTTTCATCAAATTCCTATGCAAGGGCACAGCATATGGATAATCATGATACAAGTATTGATGGTTTTTATACCAATTATAATGAAGAAGGTAGCATAAAAATGAAATATATAGAAACAACACCAGCAGATGATGTTTATTATATTTGGTTAGTAGGAGAGCAAATGGATGTTACAACATTTGAATTCTCACTATCTGCATCTAAATATGCAACACTTGGTACTCATGAGCTTTCTTTAATGGGATTTTCTGATCCTAATATTGTATTTAGTTTAGTTGGATTTTCTGCAGGACTAGACCAAGATATTTCACTAATTAATCCAGACGAAATAGAATCAATAGCACAAAATGAAGATGATGCAAATAACATATATGGTTTAACAATGGAATCTGGCAATACTGGATGGCAAAATCAAGGTTCAACTACTTTTTTAACAGAAAGAGGAGGAACATATGAAGGTAGTAGTACCTATACAGCAGATAACTCTACTTTTACACCAACTCTTAATTTCTGCTTATATCATTCAGCAAACATCACAGAAGAAAAGCTTTTAGGAGATGTTAGAATAAGATTACAAGCATTAGTTCCAGCAGATGATTTGAATTTTGACGTATTATATATCGATATAAATATTACGCTGACAACAGCTTTATATCAAGATGATTATTATGAAGCGGCAATTACGCCAGGAGAAGAATATGGATTATTTACATCTACATCAACGAGTATTACTAAAAAAAGTGCTTTTTCAACTTATTATTCTCTATATTTAAATGAATTTTCAAATAGTGAGTACTATAACGACTTTGTGAATGATTATAGAGTATTAATATCGAGAGACTCAAATAATATGGAATATTGCTTCCCAGAAAATACAAGAATTGTTATGCTAGATTTAGTAACAGATAAAGAATATTACTATGTGGTAACAGCGGAAGATGTACAAAATAATAAGTTTGAATATAGACTATCAGATTTCATAGCAATGGGAAGTACAGATGAGTATTTTGAAGAAGATAAAGCATTTGAAAACTATTATAATGAAAATCAAGATATACTATATGAAAATTTTGTATTTCATGTAAAATTTTCAGAGGCAAATATCACAAATGATATTGAAAATAATAATTTGCTAATGGAACTAAGGAATAAAGATGATGAAACACTTATAGGAGTACTAGGTATTCAAAGAGATATTATGCAATATAATGTATATAGTGATAAGGAATCTACAATAGAAGTTTCAGGAGTAATTGATAGTACCGCTTATATAGGTTCGGTCATCAATTTAGATGTAACAACAGATTTCAAACAACAAATTGTAAATTCAATGACCATCTATGATACAGAATATTTTGAAAACAAAATGGGAATTATGATCACAATATATGATAGTAATGACAATCAAATAAGTTTAGATAGCTTATTTGGAGTAAATTTTGAATTAGATGGAGAAAGATATTATCCTAGACTAGATGGAACTACAAGAATAAAAATAGCAGACAATGTATCCAATGTTTTATCTAAAATAAAAATAGACACAACCAATAATTCTACATGGGCAACTGGAACATATACCATAAAAATAGAAACATTTGGATCACCGGATGGAATATATTTTGGACTGGATTCGTCCGCAAGTACAGAATTAACTATAACTATTATTAATTCTTCTTATGGTTTAAATTTATATACAGATGATGAAGCTAAAATAATAGACCATGAAACAGGACAAGATCTAGATGGCAACAC
>CALXVO010000027.1 GCA_944392065.1 uncultured Clostridia bacterium
TTTTATACTTAACTATTTATTTTTATGTTTATTTCTATATTTAATTATTTATTATATTTAACGCTTATATTTTACAGTAAAAAAGCACTTTTTTCAAGTGCTTTTTTACTGTACTATTCGTAATTTAGTAGGAGTTGTTACTCTTCACGGTTATTTTTGTCGGAGCACTGTATGTTTTAATTTTATGTTGTAAACATCCCCAATAGCTCTATTTACAAAACCTATGCTTTCCTATTGTTACCGTCATTGGTCTTGACCATATCCATTTATTTGTTGCAGTACTTGGATTAAAATAATAAATTGCTCCATTTGTTGGATCCCATCCATTTAAAGCATCTTGTGCTGCTTTTTTCGCTGTTTCATTTGGTGTTAAATTAATTTGTCCATCAGATACCACATCAAAAGCTCCACTTTGATATATAACTCCTGCTACAGTGTTTGGAAAAGAACTATGTTTTACTCTGTTTAATACCACTGCTGCTACTGCAACTTGTCCTGTGTATGGCTCCCCTCTTGCTTCTCCATATACCAGTCTACTTAGTAAGTTTAGGTCATTAGAGTTTGTAGATGAACTAGAATTACTACTAGAACTAGATGAAGAGTTATATATTCCCATTGCTTGTAAAGTTTTCGTTCCTGCAATTCCATCTACTGTTAATCCATTTTTTTGTTGAAATTTCTTTACTGCAGCTAATGTTTGACTTCCATAAATCCCATCTACATTTCCATTATAATATCCCCATCTCTTGAGCTTAGTTTGTATTGTCCTTACTTCTTCTCCTCTAGAACCATATTTTGAAAGTGCTAAAGCTTCATTACCTCGAAAGAATACATTATAGGAAACAAAAATTGTACTTACTAAGAGAATAACAAGTATCGCTTTTAAATTTCTTTTTACTTTGACTGCCATGCAAACCTCCATCTGTGTTTTTTTATGTCAAATTTAAGTCAATCAAAGCCCGTCCCCAATAGTCCTAAAATCAACATAAATAACACCACTTTTTCAAAAATATTTTTAAAATTATTTTATCCAAAAATGGTGTTATTATACAATTTATTTATTTTTAATAAATTTTAAAAAATCCCTACAATATTTCCTTCTTCGTCTAAATCTATTTGTTCTGCTGCTGGTACTCTTGGAAGTCCTGGCATTGTCATAATTTTTCCTGTAATTGCTACTACAAATTCTGCTCCAGATTTCAATATAATATCTTGCACATGAATTTTAAATGGTTCTAAGCACTCTAATTTTTTTGGATCATCAGAGAATGAATATTGTGTTTTTGCGATACATACAGGTAAATTTCCATATCCCATTTTTTCTATTTGTGCTATTTTTTCTTCTGCGTCTTCTGTGTATTCTACTCCTTCTGCTCCATATATTTTTGTTGCTACATCTTTTATTTTATCTTTTATGCTTTCCTCTAGATTGTATGCATACTGTAAAGTAGATTCTTTTTTGGTCAATTCCACAATTTTTTCTGCTAAATCGGTAGCGCCCTTACCGCCTTTTTCCCAACTTTCTACTAAGCTAAGTTCTATTCCATGTTCTTTTAATTTATTTCTTAAAAATTCTATTTCTCTTTCAGTATCATGTGTATATTTATTAATTGCTACTATTACATTTAATCCATATTTATTTTTTAAATTATCTACATGTCTTAAAAGATTATGAAATCCTCTTTCTAATGCTTCAATGCTTTCATTTTTTATCTCTTCTTTTGGCATTCCACCATGATATTTTAATGCTTTTATTGTTGCTACACAAACGACTGCATCTGGTTTAATTTCTGCTTTTCTACATTTAATGTCTAAGAACTTCTCTGCTCCTAAATCTGCACCAAAACCTGCCTCTGTAATAACATAGTCTCCGAGTTTTAATGCTAATTTTGTTGCAATAATGCTATTGCATCCATGCGCAATATTAGCAAATGGTCCTCCATGTACAATGGCAGGAGTATGTTCCAATGTTTGTACTAAATTTGGATTAATAGCATCTTTTAGTAATACTGTTAAGGCTCCATCTGCCTTTAAATCTTTTGCTGTAATTGGTTTATCATCTTTTGTATATCCTACAATAATATTTCCAATTCTTCTTTTTAAGTCTTTTATATCAGTCGCTAGGCAAAAAATGGCCATAATTTCAGATGCAACCGATATATCAAATCCATCTTCTCTTGGTACAATATTTTTTTCCTCTGATAAACCAGTTTCCACTTTTCTTAATTGTCTATCATTTAAGTCTAAACATCTTTTCCATGTTACGCGGTCAAATCCAAGTTCGTTTCCAAAATAGATATGGTTATCTATCATTGCAGAAAGTAAATTATTAGCAGATGTTATTGCATGTATATCTCCCGTAAAATGTAAATTAATATCTTCCATTGGTGCAATCTGTGAATGGCCTCCACCTGCCGCACCGCCTTTTATTCCAAATACAGGTCCTAAGGATGGTTCTCTTAATGCTAAAATTGGCTTTTCTCCTATTTCTTGAAGTCCATCAGCAAGTCCTATTGCCATTGTTGTTTTTCCTTCTCCTAGTGGAGTAGGATTTATTGCTGTTACTAATACTAATTTTCCATTTTTCTTTTCTTTTAATCGTTCATATGCCTTCAAAGAAATTTTTGCTTTATATTTTCCGTATGTCTCTAGTTCTTCTTCTTTTACTCCTATCTTTTCTGCTATTTTTTGAATGTTCTCTAGTTTTGTTCCCCTTGCAATTTCAACATCTCCCATACAATCACTTTCCTTTCTATTTTGTGCAAAAGGGGACGGGCTTATTTTGCAGTCCCCTTTTGCACATTATCCAAAAACTAATCCTACAATTAGCCCTATAAGAGCACCAACTAATACTTGTGTAGGTGTGTGTCCTAGTACTTCTTGTAATTTTTCTGTTACTTCTACTCCTGAAAGTCCTGGTGTCTGTACAATCTTATTTAGAAGTTTAGCTTGCTTTCCTGCTGCTCTTCTTACCCCAGTCGCATCATACATTACCACAAACGCAAATACTACAGATAAGCCAAATATAGCAGAATTTATGCCATAATTCTTTCCTATCATAGTGCATAATGCAACAACAACTGCTGAATGAGAGCTTGGCATTCCGACCCGCTCCTAATATTCTTTTAAAATTAAATTTCTTTGTTGTAACTAAATCATAAATTAATTTAAAAAGTTGTATAAAAAACCATGTTCCAAATGGCACAATTAAATATTTATATTCTGAAATTATCCCCATCATTTTTCTTATTCCTCATTCTGAACAAAATTCTCTTCTGCTAATTCCCCATTTTCTCCTTTTATTAGCATAGTTATTTTCTTTTCTGCTTTTTCTAACATTTCGCTACATTCTTTCGATAGTTTCATTCCTTCTTCAAATTTAGAAACAGAAGTATCTAAGTCTAAATCTCCTTTTTCTAGTTCTGTTGCTATCTCTTCTAATCTTTTCATATTATCTTCAAAATTTGTTCTTTCTTCCATTGTTCTATCCTTTCTTGTTTTATATTCTATTACTATAAATCACAATCAGATGCGTTTTTTCTAAAACCATTATATATTAATTCGTTGCATTTCATAAATACTATTGCTCCGTTACTATTCCTGTGCTTAAATTAACAAATAAAAACATATTTGTACCACTGTCTGCATTTCCTGCTCTTACTATATATCTTCCATCTGCATTTATTTCTTGGCAAGTAAAATATACCTCTTCTGTGCTACCATATTCCTTTGCATAATATTCCTTTGCCAATTCCACTGCTCTTTCTTCTCTGCTTGTAGTTGTACCAGGCACAACCTCTGAATTACTATTCTCTGTTACTTTTTCTGTTTCGCCATCATCAACCTCATTCATAATTTCATTTACGGTTTCATCTTCATTCACATTGTTAGTTTCAATATTTTCAAATAAATCATTAATTATGTTATCTAAACCCATATTTTCATTTGGCAATTCATTTACTGGGTTTATACTAGCTGTCTCTGGTTTTACACTTTCGTAAACTAGCCATATTACTACTAGAATAAGTACTATTGCTATTACTGCTCCTATTACCTTTTTTGTTCTTTTTTTCATCTTTAATCACATTCCTTTCTTAAGGCATAAATTGGTTCTATTTACCTCAATATGTATTCTCCTATTTTAGAAAAAAGTAGACAAATACGCCTGTCCCTAATTTGGAAAAAAGTGGAGAAATAGGCCTGTCCCCAATTTATAAAATTTTTGCATTTGTTTTTCCATCAGTAAGTCTTATTTCTACTTCATCATCTTTTTTTAATTCATTAACTGATTTAACAACCTTTCCACCTAATTCTACAATAGAATATCCTCTTGTTAGTGTTTTTAGTGGACTTAATGCATCTAATTTTGCTACATGTTTTACCATATTTGTCTTTTTTTGGTTATAGATGTTATAGATACTGTTTTGCATTGCTTTTACTTTCATATCAATTAACATGTATTTTTCGTTTATTTTTTGTAGTGGATCTTTGAAAACTCTACTATTCATGCATTTTTCATATCTTAATTTCATAAATTCCACTTTTTTCTTTAGTGCTAATTTGTATCTGTTTTGGTAAGATTCTAATTTTAGCATGACATCTGCTATATTAGGTACTGCAAGTTCTGCTGCTGCCGATGGTGTTGGTGCTCTTAAGTCAGCTACAAAATCAGCTATGGTAAAATCTGTTTCATGTCCTACTGCTGATATAACTGGAAGTTCCGAGTCGTAAATTGCTCTTGCTACTACTTCTTCATTAAAAGGCCATAAGTCTTCTAGTGAGCCTCCCCCTCTTGCTACAATAATAACATCTGCTAATTTTTGTTCATTCATTATTTTTATTGCATCTGCTATTTTTTCTGCTGCGCCTTCGCCTTGTACAGGTACTGGTAGCAATTTTATATATACATTTGGATTTCTTCTTGTAGATACATTTATAATATCTCGAATTACTGCTCCTGTATTAGAGGTAAGTACACCAATGCATTTTGGCATTGCTGGAATTTTCTTTTTATGTTCCTTGGCAAATAGTCCTTCTTTTTCTAGCCTTGCTTTCATTTCCTCATAAGCTTTATATAAGCTTCCCATTCCATCTTCTTGCATTGCTTTGCAGTAAATTTGGTATACCCCATCTCTTTCAAAAACAGATACTGTACCAAATACCATTACTTTCATTCCGTCCCTAGGCTCAAATTTTAAATTGATTGCGGAACTTTTAAACATAATACATTTTATTAGCGAATTTTCATCTTTTAATGTAAAGTATAAATGTCCTGTATAGTGATGTTTATAATTTGAAATTTCGCCTTTTACCAAAACATTGTTTAATACTTCGTCTCCTGCTATTTTTTCTTTAATATATTTATTTAAATCAGTTACAGTTATTGGATTATATGTCATTGGTTTGTTTTACTCTCCTTCATCTACCTTGTTCTTCTTTACAATACTTGCAAGCACACCATTTACAAAAGATGGTGCTTTGGTATCTCCATATACTTTTGCAAGCTCTACTGCTTCATTAATAACTACTTTATATGGAGTTTTTACATATAGCATTTCAAATATGGCAATTTCTAATATTGCTATATTTATTTTTGAAACTCTATCATAAGTCCATTTTTCGGACAAGCACTCTTCAATTTGCTTTTTCAATTGCTTACCATGCCTTTTGGTTCCATATACAATATCTTTAATAAATTTTGTTGTTGCTTTTCCATGAACTTCTTTTTCTTCTAAGAACATGTCTACATTTTCTTTATAATCCTCATATTTTACGCCTTGAGATTCTAAACTATATACTATTTCAAATGCTATTTTTCTATTTTCTGACATACTCATTTTGCTTAAACTATTCCCTTCTATTATAATCTATCTATAAAATTTTTTAATCTTTCTTTAACATTTTCTTTATTGTGTTGAATGTAAAATCCTGCATAGCCACAAACTGCAATTAGAATAATTGCTATAATTAATTCATAAAATCTGGTTAGTAGCAATACAATCGCTACGATAATACCAATAATAAGTCCACCATATTGTGACATAAATTTTTTAAAATCGTCCATATATCACCATCTTCCTTTCTACACATTCATAATGTTTTCGCTTACTGGTTCTATATTTTTAACTTTTATGTTTACTTCTTTAACTTCTAAATCAGAAGCTCTTTTAATAGCCTCCTTGATTTTATTTTGAAGATTTGTAGATAATTCTTTAATAACTGCATTCTCTTTTACACTTAAATTTACAAAAACTATTAAATTATTTTCTTTATCAAGTTCTATTCTTGTTGTTACATCTTCTGCACTATCAAAGCCTTTTACTACTGCATTTACTAGATTTTCAATGGTCTCTCTTGTAATTAAAAGTTTTCCATTTACATTTTCTAATAAAATCCCATTTTTATATTCTTCTTTTTCTTTGGCACTTGAATCAAAAAATATGCATCTTATAGCAAGAAGTATAAATATAATAGATAATACTAGTAAGATGTTAGATGTCACATTACTTTCTATACTTGCTTTTATTACATCTCCTATAAATTCAGCATCAATCCAGCCAAAAATTGTTAAGCAAAGAATTACAGATATAATTAACATTAATGCCGAAAAAAGTATTAATGCTATTCTCTCTATTGTTTTCATAATTATAATCATTCCTTTCTCGTATTTTTTCACCTAAAGTGACTTTACCTTTTGTAGTGTTTTGCTTTGCAAATACACACGTTTCAAAGTAACTTAACATTGTTATATGAGGAAAACCGTTAAAACGATAAAATATCAAGCGAAAAGTCGATTTTTCCTATACAATATGGAAGGCACTTTTTATTATTTTATTTTAAACATTAGACCATATTTAAAATTAAAATAATACCAATCTTAAAAGTGCCTTGTTACATATTATTCTGTTTTGGAGTCCTCTGTTTTTTCTTCCTCTATATTATTGGTGTCTGTATTAACACCTTGTACATGAACATTTACATCTAGAACTTTTAAGCCTGTCATACTTTCAACTGCTTTTTTTACTCTGTTTTGTATTTCAAAAGCCACATCAGGAATTCTAACACCATATTCCACAATTATATTAACATCTATTCTTGTTTCCTTTTCTCCTGCTTCTACTTTTATACCTTTTGCAAAGTTTTTCTTTCCACTAAATACTTCTGAAATGCCTCCTGCAAATCCACCTGCCATAGATGCAACTCCTGGTACTTCTGAAGCTGCTGCTCCAGCAATAACTGCTATTACATCATCTGCAATTTTAATATTTGAGTTTTCAAGGGTAACTTCTCCCCCATTTTCCACATTATCCACAACTTGTTCTAAATCTTTATTTTCTTCCATAAATATACCTCCTAAACATATATTATTTGTAAAATTTGGATTGTCCTTTTTATAACACTAGTATATCAATAATTATAATTTTTTACAACTATTTTAAGAAAATTTTAACTTTTTTTGTTACTATAGTGTTACAATTCACGGTTATTTTTGGTCGGAGCAATGTATGTTTTAATTTTACAACTAAGACGTATACTACAAATTTACGCTGAACAGTAACACTATATGATTCTCGCTATATTATTTCAATTCCAGTATATTAATATCTTTCTCGGAATACTGCTCTGGCTTTAGTCCTACTTTCTTTCGCATATTATCTAACATAAGAACTACAATTATGGTCAAGATACAACCTAAAATCGTAAACGTTGTTGCAGTATTAGTTACTCTTAGCAGGTTAGAAGCTAAAAAGGTAATTAAAAATCTTAATATGTTTTCCAATAAGTTAAATGATGATGATATTTTGGTACGCAGACTTGTTGTAGTAAAATTATTTAAATATTGCTTTATTAATGGATAGAATGGTCCTCTTGCAATGTATTGAATTAAGAATACTATTAGCACCACTATCACATTTACTTCATATCGTATATTTGCACTGCAACTTATACCCAAAAATACACAAGAAAAAACTAATGGAATAGCTAAACTTGCAAGTGTTCTATTTCTAAACTTTTTATGAAATCTATTCTCGTTTTTAGCGGCTACTCCAGAAATTAGCCCCAATATTGCAAATATAACTCCAAAATATTCGGAAGGAATTCCTATTTCTTGCATAATACTGCTTCTAAGCATTGTTAAAGATAGTATTATTGCAGAAATCAATGCTCCAAAAAATATTAAATTTTTTAGTCTTGGTGACTTGCCAAACAATTTAAAAGAATTAAATAAATCCTTACATTCTTTATATACTTTATTCTTATTTATTTTTTGTTTTTCATCTATATCTTTAAATTTAGTAGATAAGTATACAGATATAATCGTGCCTATTAAGCATAAACTCATTGGTATGTATCCATTTATTGAGAATAAAAAACCTGCTATAACTGAAGATATTGCATCTATGTAGTAATAGTATGATGTTCCTTTACCCTCTATTTTTGCAAATTTAGCTCCTCTTTTTTCATCCTTTTCCAAAGAATCATAAATCATGTTAGATTCACAAATTCCTTTTATAATAAAACCTATTGCTGAAAGTAGTTCTCCTATTACGATAAATGCAAAATTAAATCCTATCATATATGCTAAAATTGCTAAAAATATAAAAGAATTTCCTATTATTAGACTTTTCCTTTTTCCTATTGAATCGATTAAGATGGTTGCAGGAACAAGAAATATAATTTTAAATATTGGGTAAAAAGATTCTGCTAAGAGCACATCAGCTGCACTTATGCCTTTTGTTTGCGTAAAAAACAAAAATATTATTGCATAGTAAAATAGTAAGTCCCATGAAAGCATTTTATATCTTGTATATAAATTTACATTTATTTGTTTAGCTTTTGTATTTTCCATATGTCTCTCCTTTTTCTAAATGTTGAAGTCATCTATTTTTGTTACTGGAATTGCACCTTCTTTTATCAATTCATTAGTTCCATATGAATTTTTGCTTGTTATATTCCCTGGAATTGCATATACATCCTTTCCTTGTTCTAGTGCATGTTCTACAGTGATTAATGTTCCACTTTTTTCTTTTGCTTCTACTACCAAAACTCCATCTGAAAGTCCACTTATTATTCTATTTCTTGCAGGAAAATGATATCTCTCTGGCTTACTTCCAAGAGGATATTCCGTTACTATAGTTCCGTTATTTATTAAAATTTGTTTATATAATTCTAAATTTTCTGATGGATATATCACATCCAAACCACATCCAAGTACCGCAATGGTTTTCCCTTTTGCAGCTACTGCTCCCATATGTGAATATGTATCCACTCCTCTTGCAAATCCACTTATTATGCATACTCCTTTTTTGGCTAATTCATACCCAAATTTATATGCACTCCTCAACCCATAGTCACTTGCATTTCTGCAACCTATTATTGCGATAGATTTTTCGTTTAGTAATTCTTCATTTCCTAGCACATATAGTGTTTGTGGTCTATTATATATGTTCTTTAGTTTTTCTGGATAACTTTCTTTTTCTAATGTTATTGTTTTGATTTTATTTTTATTTAATTTAATGTTCATGCAATCTCTCCTCTACATTCTATTAAAAGAAATTGCCCCCGAAATTTTATTTTTGCTATAAAGTTATCATTTTGAAAATTTAGCTGCTTTAACTACATTGTTCATAAGCATAGCAATGGTCATTGGTCCAACCCCACCTGGTGCTGGTGTTATATATGATGCTTTTTTTGAAACATTTTCAAAATCAACATCTCCGACTAATTTACCTTCATTATTCCTATTTATACCAACATCAATAACTACAGCCCCACTTTTTACCATATCTTCAGTTACAAATTTTGGTTTTCCTAAAGCTGCAATTAATATATCTGCTTCTTTTGTAATTTCTTCTATATTCTTAGTTTTAGAATGGCATACTGTTACAGTTGCATTTTTATTTAGTAAGCATTGAATTAAAGGCTTTCCTACTATATTGCTTCTTCCTATAATTACTGCTCTTTTTCCTTCAATCTGAATATTATATTCTTCTAACATTTTTATAATTCCATATGGTGTACACGAAATAAATGTATCTTCCCCTATAGCTAATTTCCCTATATTTAGCGGATTAAAACCATCAACATCTTTTTTATAATCTATAGAATTAAAAGCTTCTCTTATATCTAATCCATCTGGTAATGGGCTTTGTAATAATATACCATGTATATCCTCTCTTTTATTTAATTCATTTATTAAATTCATTAATTCTTCTTGTGTGGTTTTACTATCTTTCACAAATTCTTCAAACTCTATTCCTATTTCGTTGCAAGCTTTGCTTTTGTTACGCACATATATTTTAGAGGCTTTATCGTCTCCAACCATTATTACTGCGAGTTTTGGGTTTATTCCTTGTTTTTTTAATTTTTCTATTTCTCCTTTTAATTCATTTCTTATCTTTGTAGCAAGTGCTTTTCCATCTATTAATTCCATCTTTAATCTCATTTCCTTCCTATTATATATATTTTTCTACTTCTAGTACTAAATTGCCTTTTTTGGTATTATTTAAAATTTTACCAATTCTGAATCTTCCTTTTCCTCTAACTGTAATTATGTCATTTGTTTTTACCTCCTTTGAGCCTTTTATAATTAATTCATGATTTATACATACTCTCTCTTCTTTAATAATTTCAGTAGCTTTTGTTCTTGAAGTTCTTATAATTTCTGAAATAATGCTGTCTAGCCTCATTGATGGAATAATAATATTTAGAATTTGAGTTTTTGGTTCTTCTATTTTCATTTCTTCTATTTTTATGCTTTCAAATTCAGATTTGCTAAATCTAGTTAATTCGCTTAATCCATTTATAATATATTTTTCAACTTCTTTAACTACTATTAAATCTGCCCCATCATCATTTGTAATTATGTCTCCTACCTTTTCTCTCTTCATCCCTATTTTTATAACTCCACCTAAATAATCCCTATGTGAATACACTTTTTTTAGTTCATTTGGTAAAATTATTCTAATAACTCCTAATATTGTGTTAAAATCAAACTGTTCTTCTTTAAATACCTCCTCTAATTTACTAGGGTATATTACCAAAATTGTTCTTTCTGCAGTTTTATATCCTCCATATGCTATATAATTTGTAAATTTAATTTCCTTCATGATTTTTTCTAGCATTTGTCTTTGCCTCATGTCTAAAAAGTCCGTATGCTCTACTGAGTTTCTTTTTGTTGTAAATTCTATTTTATCGAATAGCTTTGAGACTAGTAATCTGTCTTCATCATTGTTAAACTTATTTAATATTTCTTGTCTATTCACCTTAGTTTTTATTCCTCCTCAAATTCCTTTATAGTTTATTAAAAGCTCTATATATTTTTTCAACTACATGTATTGTAACATATTTTTTACCATTTAGGAACATAATTAATATAACTTTTTCACATTTCCTTGATAATAGTTTTTTTTTGATGTATAATATATTTTGAAGTTTAATAAAAAGGAGAAATGAATTATGTTTAAAACAAGTTTCAAAAAGTTCTTATATGCATTTATTACATTTATATTCTTTTTTAGTATGATTACAAACGTATTAGCAACAGATGATATTTCAATCAATACTGAAAATGTTAACGAAGTAGCTTCTACTATTACAGGCACCACTACTTTAGAAGTAGTAGAAAATAACATTTGTGATATTGATATTGGTGGTATAGGTCAATTCGAGAAAAAGATAACAGATTTTAATGCATCAGAAAAATCTGTTACCCTTACACTAACAGTAACTAATACAAAAGAAATAGAAGAAAATTATAAAGATGTTGAAATATTTTTTGTTATTGATAATTCTTCTAGTATGACTTCAGATTATATAGATGGCGTAACAAGAAAACAAGCTGTTATTAATTCCGCTAACTCACTTATTGAAAAATTATTTGTTTCTAATCCAAATGTTAAAATTGGTATTGTAGGTTTCTCTAGTTTAGATACATCAGCCGGTGAAACAGAAGGAACAATAGATGATGCTACGCTTAGATTGCCTTTAAATAATTCTAAAGATGAAGTTAAAAATGCAATTACAAATCTATCTGAATTAGAAGTTGGTCCAAGAACAAACATTGAAGCAGGATTAACAATTGCTCAAAATAATTTTTCGGAAGATGAAAATGTTGATAGATACATTGTTCTTTTAACAGATGGTGTTCCTAATAATGATACAAATGGCACTTTTGGCACATATTCTGGAACTGTTGCAACAAGAACCAAGGCAAAATTGGAAGAAATTGAAAACGCAGGAATTAAAATAATTGCATCAATGATAAATTTAAATAGTGAAACAATTGAGCCAACAACTCAAAAAACATACAGAACTTTAGCAGAAGAAATATTTGGTACAGAAGAAAATCCTACCACAAGTGAGTATTTCTATGTTCCTGATAGTGACTTAGAGGATACTATTGTAAATGATATATTTGATAGTTTAGTTACAATAAAAGACAATACCTTAAGAAACATTACAATTACAGACTATTTCCCTCAAGAAATAATAGATAACTTTAATTTTGAATATGTTGCAAGTCCTAATATTGGAACAGTTTCTCAGACAGTTGATACTACAAATAATTCCATCACATGGAATATAGAATTATTAAGTGAAGGAGAAGTTGCTACACTAAGTTATAAATTAACTCTAAAAGAAGATTATGACAAAGATATTATAGATGAAATATTGCCAACTAACACTAATGTAGATATTGTGGCCGAAAATAATGGGACTGAAATAGATGTAAACTCTAATGTATCTCCTACAATCAGAGTTAATTATGAGGAAATTGTTGTAATTGATAACACTATAGCAAATACTATAATTCCTCAAACTGGTGATAATTCAGCATTTACGTTTATTGCAGTAATTTCAATTATTGCGGTAGTTATGATTTCAAGAATGATTTATTTAAGGAAATATTCTAATAAGTAATTCCTAATGTGACATTATATAGTGCATTAAAGCAGCCGGCGAAAAAAATTCGCCGGCTACTCTTTGGTGTTGATTTAGATGGTATCTCTCAACATGAACTTCTAAAGTTCGTATAAT
>CALXVO010000028.1 GCA_944392065.1 uncultured Clostridia bacterium
ACAACACATAAAATTTTAGAAAAAGAGGTAGATTTAGAAAAATTGCATAAGGAACAAGACACACAAAAAGTAAGAGCTATACTTTTGAGTTTATCAGGAGTAGGCCCAAAAGTAGCTGATTGCATTCTTCTATTTTCTACATTAAAAAGATTTGATGTTTTCCCAATAGATGTATGGGTAAGAAGAGTGATGAATGAGTTATACATAAAAAATGCAGATGAGACAAAAGTGAATAGAAGAGAAATAGAAAAATTAGCAAAAGAAAAATACGGAGCTTTAGAAGGATTAGCACAACAATATTTATTTTATTGGAAAAGAGATACAGCGTAGTATAAATGGACAAATGGGGACGGGCTTGTTTTGCCCGCTTCTAAATAAAAAAGGATATATGGTTAAAATCTATAAAATATATATTTTCTGGTTAGAAACTAAGAATAATAAGATAGGGCAAAACAAGCCCGTCCCCATTTGCCCTATAGGAGGGAGAAAATGAGTCTAAAAATCGTATATGGTAAATCAGGTACTGGAAAAAGTACATATATTTTTAATGAAATAGCAGATAAAATAAAAAAAGAAAAACGAAAAATATATATTATAACTCCTGAACAATTTTCTTTTACAGCAGAAAAAAAGCTTTTAGATTCCATTGATACTTCTTCAGTTATATCGGCAGAGGTACTTACGTTCAATCGTATGGCATATAGAGTGATGAAAGAAGTGGGGAATAACAGGAGCAAAAACTTATCTTCTTCAGGAAAATCAATGATTATATATAGTATTCTTTCTGAACAAAAAAACAATCTGAAATTTATAGGCAAATCAACCGAAAATGTTGAATTAATTGGAACTCAAATAACTGAGTTTAAAAAACATGGAATAACTGTAGAGAGCCTAAAAAATGTAATGGATAATACTGAAAACCAGTATTTAAAAGCAAAAATTAACGATATGCTAAATGTATATGAAAAATATGTAGAGGAGATTTCAAAAGAATACATAGATGAGAATGATAGTCTAAGTATACTTGCAGAAAACTTAGATTTAGTACATGACTTTGATGACGTAGACATATATATAGATGAATTTGTTGGATTTACACATCAAGAGTATGAAATACTAAGAAAGCTATTAATAAAAGCAAATGAAGTGACTATTACAGTATGTACAGATGATACGAATTTAAGCGGAAATCCAGATACTGATATATTTTATGCAAATAAAATGACTTTGGACAAAGTATATTATATAGCAAAGCAGGAAAATGTAAAAATAGCCAAACCCATTAACTTAAATACCTTATATAGATTTAAAACAAAAGAGTTAGAGCATTTAGAAGAAAACGTATATGCATTTCCATATAAAAAATATGAAGCGTGTGTTCAGAACATAGAGCTATTTTTAGCAAAAAATCAATATTCAGAAGTGGAAAATGTTGCCAAAAACATAGTGAAATTAGTAAGAGATAAGGGCTATAGATATAACGATATATCTGTTATCACAAAGGATTTAGATGGGTATTCTAATTTATGCAAAGCAATATTTGCCAAATATGATATTCCAGTATTTATAGATGAAAAAAAGGATTTAAATCAGAATGTTTTAGTAAAATATATGATTTCTTTATTAAATATTTTTGCTAAAAATTGGTCAGTAGATAGTGTTTTGGAATATATAAAGACGGGGCTGGTACAGGATATAGAGGATGATGACATTTATATTATAGAAAATTATGCCCTAAGATGGGGGATTAAAGGATCAAGATGGTATAATGGAGACTGGATCTTTTATAATGAAACAGAAGAAGAGCAAGAAAAGATTTTACATATTAGGGAAAAGATAATAAAACCATTGTTAAAATTTAAGAATGATTTATCAAATTTAAAAGATGTGGCCTCTATTACAAAAGCTATGTATCAATTTTTGATAGAAAATAGCATAGATATTAATATGGAGAATAGAATAAAAGAGCTTGAAGAGATTGGAGAAATAGAAAAAGCCAAAGAATATGAAACAAGTTATAAACTAATTGTGGAAATACTAGATGAAATTGTGCTTGTTCTTGGAGATAAAAAGGTAAGTTTCGAAAAATATGCAGATTTGCTAAAAATAGGGTTAGCAAATACAGGACTCGGAAAAATACCAGGAACGCAGGATCAAGTGATTGTTGGAGATGTTGATAGATCAAGAAGCCATAAAGTAAAAGCGGTATTTATTATAGGGCTTAATGATGGAATGTTTCCTAGTGTAAATAAAAATGAGGGATTTTTTAATGATAAAGACAGGGAAATATTAAAAACAAAAGGGGCAGAACTTGCAAAAAGGACTCTTGAAAAGTTATATGATGATAATTTTAATATATATAAGGCATTTTCAACATCAGAAGAAAAGTTATTTTTATCCTATGCATCATCAGATTTGGAAGGAAAATCTTTAAGACCATCTATTCTAGTAAACAGAGTAAAGAAGATATTTCCAAAGTTAGTAGAAGCAAGTGATGTTATAGAAAGAATTTCTGATATTGTAACTGAAGAAAGTACTTTTGAAGAATTGTTGGAAAAGATTAGTGAATTTAGAGATGGGAAAGAGATAGATGATATTTGGTTTTATTTATACAATTATTATGCCAACAGCCCAGAGTGGAAAGCAAAATTAGAAAATAGTTTAAAAGCCCTAAACTATAGTATAGAACCAGAAAAAATAAATAAAGATATTATTCAAAAGCTATATGGTGACACTTTGAAAACAAGTGTATCGAGATTAGAGCAATATCAGTCTTGCCCATTTTCGTATTACTTAAAATATGGATTAAATTTATCAGAAAGAGAAGAGTTTAAAATACAGGCAATAGATACTGGAACATTTATGCATGATGTTATAGATGGATTTTTTGATAGATTGCAAGAAAAGAACATAAATGTAAAAGAAATTGAGGCAGAAGAAATAGGAGAAATAGTAGATGATATCATTGAAGAAAAGCTTGGATTAAAGAAGAATTATATATTTACAAGTATACCTAAATATAAAGTATTGGCAAGTAGATTAAGAAAAGTAGTAAAAAAATCAATAATATATATGGTAGACAGTTTGAAATATAGTGATTTTGGAGTAATGGGACATGAAATGGAATTTAAAAATGGAAAAGAATATCCAGCAATAGAACTAAAACTTGAGAATGGAAAGAA
This sequence comes from uncultured Clostridia bacterium, assembly GCA_944392065.1. Taxonomy (GTDB): domain Bacteria; phylum Bacillota; class Clostridia; order TANB77; family CAG-508; genus CALXVA01. Next base: position 3,183 of record CALXVO010000028.1, read on the forward strand.
AGTAGAAATAACAGGTAAGATAGATAGAATTGATATTGCTAAAACTCCGGAGGGAAACTATATTAGAATAATAGATTATAAATCATCCGCAAAAGATATAAATTTGAATGAAGTAGTTGCAGGACTTCAACTCCAACTTCTTACTTATCTTGATGCTGTATGCAATATTGAAGATGTTATGCCTGCAGGAGTGCTATATTTTAATTTGATTGATCCTACTGTTAAGGTAGCTAATAAAATAGATGAAGAAAAGCTTCAGGATGAGATTAGAAAACAATTTAAAATGAAAGGTCTAATTCTAGCGGATGTTAATATTGTAAAGAAAATGGATAAAACTTTGGAGAAAGGCAGCTCAAATATTATCCCTGCATATATAGATAAAGATGGAAATCTTGCAAATAGATCTAGTACAATAACAAGACAGCAGTTTGAAAATTTACAAAAATATACTAATAAAATCATAAAGCAAATATCAAATGCAATTTTAGAAGGAGATATAAAGATTAAGCCATATTATAAAATAAAACAAGGCAAGACTCCTTGTGAATATTGTAAATATAAATCAATATGCAACTTTAATACAGGAATTTGCAAAAAGGAATATAACTATATAGGTAACGAAAATAAGGATTATATTTTAGAAAAATTGTGCAAGTAAGAGAGGTGATAGAGTGGATTTTACTAATGATATTCTTGTTCATAAAAATATAAATGGAACAGAATTTATCCAATTTAGAAAACTGCTAGAATTTCCTAATGTGAAGCATTGCTACACATTAAGAAAAAATAGTATTAATATTCAAATAAAAGATAATGATAATACAGACTTAATGCAAAGTTACAAAAAGGTATCAGAAGCATTGGGATTTGATTACAAAACTATAGTAAAACCATATCAAACTCATACAGATAGAATAGAAGTTGTAAATGATGCAAAAGGGGAGTTTGATGAAGTAGACGGCTTAATTACAAATAGTGAAAATATTTTCTTATGTACTACATCAGCAGACTGCACCTCATTACTTTTTTATGATGATGACAAGAAGGTTATAGCAGATATTCATTCCGGATGGAAGGGTACATTACAAAAAATTGGAAAAAAAGCTATAGAGAAAATGTTAAAAGAATTTAATTGTAATCCAAAGAATATAATTTGTTGCATTGGTCCATGCATTAAAAAATGCCATTTTGAAGTAGATGAAGATGTAATGCTGCTATTCAAAGATGAGTTTAAATATTCAGGAAAAATCAATGAAATTATTGAAGCAGGAAGAATAGTAGAAAATAGACAAAAATATAATATAGATACCACTTTAATTAATAAAATATTGTTGCAAGAAGCGGGGCTATTACCAGATAATATAATAGATAGCGGTATTTGTACAGTATGTAATTCAGATTCATTTCATTCATATAGGGTAGATAAAGAAAAATCTGGCAGAAATGGTGCCTTTATAGGAATGAAATGATAGAATACTAAGTTGCAAAATTCAAATGAATATTTGAATTATTTATGCATATAAAACCAATTGATATTCCTTCTAAAAAATGATAAGATAAAGAAGTAGCAAAGACAAAAGGGAGAAGAAATATGTTTAAGAAACTAAAAAAAGGTGACACAATAGGAGTGATTGCTCCTTCTTCAAAAATAGATGAAGATGATTTAGAAACAATAAATAATTCAGTGCTTCTAATGGAAAGCACTGGTCTAAAAGTTAAATTTGGAAAAAACGCTTTTAAGAAAACGCTTGGATATAGTGCAACACCACAAGAAAAGGCAGAAGATATAAATGAGATGTTTGCAGATAAAGAAGTAAAAATGATATTTTGTGTGAGTGGAGGATTTAACTCAAATTCAGTATTTGAGTATTTAGATTATGAAAAAATTAAAAATAATCCAAAACCATTGTGTGGATTTAGTGATAGCACATCTTTAGAGAATGCAATCTACTCCAAGACCGGCGTAATTACCTTTAATGGTCCTACATTCAAAGCACTTACTTCATGGGCAACGCCTTATGCCTATGAAGAAGTGGTAAAAAGGTTCATGCATGGAAATATGCAGCTTGGACAAGATGATGATGAATATATAACAATAAGAGAGGGAATGGCAGAAGGTGTGCTTGTTGGAGGAAATTTAAGTTTAACTGCTGATATGGTCTCTGGAAAATATAGTATAGATTTTACAGATAAAATATTATTTATCGAAGAATTCTGTTTAGAAACTCCACCGGAAGGTGTTAGCCATTATTTATACCATATGAAGCAAAATGGAGTATTTGACAAAATTAAGGGAATATGGGTAGGCAATTATGACGGAAGTGTAGCACTAGAGAAAATTTTACAGGATGTTTTAGGAGATAAATATAAATTCCCTATTATTAAATCAAACAATTTTGGTCATACAGAAAAGAAAACAGTAATTCCAGTAGGAGGTAAAGCTAGAATTGATACAAGGAAAAAAATGAAGATAGAAATAGTAGAGAATTTCATGGATTAGGACAATTGGGGATGGGCTTGTTTTGTCCTAATCTAATTAATTACAGAATTACTTTAATTAAAAAATTAGGACGTAACTACTCAGGCGATATGAATAAGTACTTTAAATAAAATCCGTTCCATCTTGCTGGTAGATATATATTGTGTTCTCCAAGTTTTCGAACAAAATATATATCTACCACGTGGAACTACATACAGCAGAGCTATATTAAAATATTCCTTTAGGTTCATTACCTCCTGAGTAGTTACATTAGGACAAAACAAGCCCGTCCCCATTTGTCTTAGAAAGGGAAAAAGATGTACAATAATTGGGAAGAATTAGAAGAATCAATAGAAAATTGTAATAAATGTAAATTGTGCAAAGCAAGACTTAATATAGTTTTTGGTGTGGGTAATAAAAATGCAGATATTATGTTAATTGGAGAAGGTCCGGGAGCAGATGAGGACAAGCAGGGAATACCGTTTGTGGGAAAAGCTGGACAACTTATGAATAAGGCTTTTGAGGGTTTAGGAATTGATAGAGATAGTTTATACATTGCCAATATTGTAAAATGCAGGCCACCTGCAAATAGGGTACCAGAAGATGATGAAGCAGCAGCTTGTTTAGATTATTTACGTAATCAAGTTATTTTAGTAAAACCTAAGATAATTGTTTTACTAGGAAGTACAGCGTTAAAAAACATATGTGGTAAAGAATATGGAATTACTTTTACAAGGGGAAACTGGATAGAGAAAAAGTGTATACTTTATATGCCAACTTGGCATCCTGCAGCACTTTTAAGAGATGAAAATAAGAAAATAGAGTTTTGGAAAGATTTAAAGGAAGTAGTAAGAAAATATAAAGAGATTTCTTAATTAAAGAGAATTACTTTTTTATTGTATAGGAAAAATCGACTTATTTTTTGATATTTTAGTATCTTTAACGATTTTTCCGTATACAACAAGGTTAATTTACCTTGATACGCACAATAATTGCGAAGCAATTTTGTGCATGTGGACGTCGAAATCTTTGATTTCGTTAACGTCCAATTTTCTTCTACCTCATGAGTAGTTGCTATAGTATAAGTATGAGTAGTCGAAAGCTTGACAAATATATAATTCTAATATTATTATATAATTATATTAGAATTAACATAAACTTAAGAACGAAAGGAAACAAAAATGAACGAAAATATACAGAAATATACAGAATATTGTTTAAATTGCCCAGTAAAACCATGCAGCCAAAAGGGGTGTCCATTAAATAATGATATACCAGCTTTTATAAAACAAGTAAAAGAAGGTAATGTGGAGGAAGCATATAAAATTCTATCACAGACAACGGTACTTGGTAGTATTTGCGGTAGAATATGTCCGCATTTAAAACAGTGTGAAGGAAGCTGTGTAAGAGGAATTAAGGGTGAGCCAGTACAAATTGGAGAAATAGAAGCCTATGTTTTTGATGAAGCATTAAAAAATGAGTGGTATAAAAGAATAGAAAAAACAGAGAAACTTGCCGGAAAAAAGGTCGCAGTGGTAGGAGGAGGACCAGCAGGTCTTACTTGTAGTGCTTTTTTAGCAAGAAGTGGATCAGAAGTCACTATTTACGAAAAGTACAATAAATTAGGAGGCATTCTAGCACATGGAATTCCAGAGTTTCGTTTGGAAAAGGATATATTAGAAAAAACAATAAATTCTATTTTGAGTTTGGGAATTCATGTGGAATTTGGTAAAGAGTTAGGAAAAAATATAAGCTTAAAAGAATTAGAAGAAAACTACGATGCCATATTTTTAGGATTTGGTGCTAACATACCATCTAAAATGAATATTGAAGGGGAAGATTTAGAAGGTGTATATGGTGGAAATAGTTTGTTAGAATATGGAAACCATCCAAACTATCAAGGAAAAAAGGTAGCTGTAATTGGCGGAGGCAATGTAGCAATGGACTGCTCCAGAACAATAAAAAGACTAGGAGCAGAAAAAGTATATGTTATCTATCGAAGAGCAGAAAAACAAATGCCAGCAGAAGTAAAAGAAATTGCAGAGGCAAAAGAAGAAGGAATTGAATTCTTATTCCAAAATAATATTGTGAAAATTTTAGGAGATAAAAAAGTAGAAAAAATTGAATGCATCAAAACCGAACTTGTAAAAAAAGAAGGAGAAACAAGAGAAGTACCTATTAATATAGAAAATAGCAATTATGAAATGGATATGGACTATGTGGTAATGGCAGTAGGTTCCAGTCCAGAAAAAGAAGTATTAGAAGGTTTAGGATTAGAACTTAACAAATGGGGATATTTAGCAGTAGACGAAAATCATAGAACTTCCAACAAAAAAATATTTGCAGGAGGAGATTTAGCAGGAGACAAAGGAACAGTAGCATGGGCTGCAAGAGCAGGAAGAGATGCAGCTTGCGCAATTGGGGACGGGCTTATTTTGCACAAGTTATAACTACTAAAAAGATAAAAAAACAATCAGGAAAATAAAAAACAAAAGAAAATGTACTTAATTAAATGATGTATTAAAGAAAATTATGTATCTTCGGGGGTAAAGTTAAATTAATAGCAGGAGGTGTTTTTATGCCAAGAAGAGCACGTAAGGACTTGAATACATCATTTTTTCATGTTATTGTTCAAGGTTTAAATAAGGAATTTATATTTAAAAATAATAAATACAAAGATCAATATTTACAACTAATGAAAAAATTAAAGAAAGAATGCAAATAGCAAATATTACATTAGCAAAATATCTAAAAATAAGCAGAAATAAAGTAGATAAAATTATATTTTTGACATAGAATAATCTATGTCAAAAATATAATTATTAAATCATAACTTGTGCAAAATAAGCCCGTCCCCAATTGCACATTCATTTTTTTAATTCAACAGTTGCCGATAAAATAGCTCGTAATTTTTTAAAGAATATAGCAATTTTAGAACTTTTTACAACAGTTAATTCCGTATTATTCATTATTTTTTCATATTTATTATCTAAGTCCATCATCTTATTAATGTAAAATTCATTAAAATCAGAATAGTTTTCCGAAATACCAATATAATTTTTATAATTATATAATCTTACTCTATATTCGTCTATATCAGCAGTAGTGGATATTTTGAAAAACTGTTTGTCAAAATAAGATGAGTAAATTAAATTTTGGGTTTCAAAGAAAAGTTTTTTAATTTTTTCTTTATAATTCTCTACTTTTTTTGCAATTTTTTGTGCCTTCATTCCTTCATAATTATCATTTATTAATTTATTGTTAAGCATTATTGCCTTCTCTTCTGATTCCATTATTTTATCTAAGTTGGATTGAATTTTAAAAAAATTATCTACTCCGCATAAATCAGAAAAACGTTCTTGGAAAGTGTTTGAACCATAAAAAGTACTGTCATACAATGTTTCTTCTCCAACAACATATGCCATTTGTTTTACTAAATTGCATAGAATAGGATAATATGATGGACTAGTGGTTGGGAGAGATATACCATAATATTTTACAATTTCTTCTTTAGAATCAATTGCTTTTGATGCCATAAGTTGCACAGCACCTTCATTTAATCCCATCCCACAAATTTTTAAATCACCATAATTACATAGACCTAAGCGAATTAAATGGCCTTTTTTATCTTTAATTTCTTGCAAATAATGAATAAACTCATGTACTGCAAATTTTTCTAATTCATCTAACTTTAAACCTTGTTTAAAATACATAGAAGAATTTTTATAGAAATATGTAGCTTCTGCAAACCCATCTGGAATATCTGCAATATACATTGGAATTCTAGCCAATGCTATAAATAAATTTTGAAAAATAAAGTTTTGATTTGGAAAAGCTTTGCATAATTTTTCAGCCACATCTCTTGCAATAGTATTTACACTTAGTGTATCTAATGTACCAACAACAGTAATACCATCTTTTCTTAAATCTGATTCAATACTCATAATACATGTTTCTCCTTAGTAATTCATATATCAACATTATACTACAAAAAACAAAAAAGTTATATTACAAGTATATTACTTTTTTGTTACAGAAATATTACAAATGAGAAATTGGGGTCTGTCCCCAATTTCTCATTTAATAACAATATTATAAATTTTATTCTTTACATAAATTTCTTTTACTATAGTTTTTCCTTCGATTTGAGCTTGTACATTAGCATTTTCATGTACGATTTGTTTTACTTCTTCCTCGCTTGCGTCTGGTGCAATTTCAACAGTAGCTTTAACCTTACCATTTATTTGCACTGGGATTTCTATGGTGTCTTCTATTAATTTTGCTTCATCATAGGTAGGCCAAGCTTCATAGGTAATAGTGTCGGTATGCCCAAATCTGTTCCAAATTTCTTCTGTAATATGTGGTGCTACTGGATTTAAAAGCTTAATAAATCCTTCTGCATATTCTTTAGGAAGAATATCTTCTTTTGTAGCGTTATTTACAAATATCATCATTTGAGAAATAGCTGTATTATAGTCCATATTTTCATAATCGTTTGTAACTTTTTTTACTGTATAATGATATATTTTTTCTAAATTCTTATTTTCTTTTTCTTGTACTTTGCCAGATTCTATAAATAATCTCCATACTCTGTCTAGGAATTTCTTAGAACCATCTATACCATTTGGATCCCAAGGTTTTGATGCGTCTATTGGTCCCATAAACATTTCATACACTCTTAAGGCATCTGCACCATATTCTTTTACCATATCATCAGGATTAATAACATTACCTTTTGATTTACTCATTTTTTCTCCATTTGAACCTAGTATCATACCTTGATGACGAAGTTTAGCAAATGGCTCTTTTGTAGGAGCAATGCCTTTATTATATAGATAATTATTCCAAAATCTTGAATATAGTAGATGACCTACTGCATGTTCTGGACCACCAACATAAAGGTCAACTGGCATCCAATGTTTTAGAAGCTCTGGGTCTGCAATTTCTTTTTCATTATGTGGGTCAATGTATCTTAAAAAATACCAACTAGAACCTGCACTACCAGGCATTGTACTTGTCTCACGTCTAGCTTTCTTTCCTTCAAATGTAGTATTTACCCAATCTGTAGCCTTATCTAAAGGAGAAGCTCCTGTTTTAGATGGTGCATAGTCTTCTAGCTCTGGTAAAATTAAAGGCAAATCTTCGTCAGCTAAAACATGTATCTCGTCGCCTTCTGTATATACAATTGGAATTGGTTCACCCCAATAACGTTGTCTTGCAAATATCCATTCACGTAATTTATAATTTACTTTTTTGGTTCCAATTCCTTTTTCTTCTAGCCATGCAATCATCTTATCGATTGCTTCTTGTTTTCCAAGTCCATTTAAGAAATCAGAATTAATGTGAACACCGTCTCCAACAAAAGCTTCTTTAGAAACGTCTCCACCTTTAAGAACAGGGATGATATCGATTCCAAATTTGCAAGCAAATTCATAATCTCTTTCATCATGAGCAGGTACAGCCATGATAGCACCTGTACCATATGTTGCCAGTACATAATCTGAAATCCAAATTGGAATTTCTTTTCCATTAACAGGATTTATAGCATATGCTCCAGTAAAGCAACCTGTTTTCTCTTTATTTAGTTCAGTTCTTTCTAAATCAGACTTAGCAGCTGCTTGTGCCTTATATTCTTTTACAGCTTCTTTGTTATCAGCTGTTGTGATTTGGTCGACCAATTCATGTTCTGGAGAAAGTACACAATACGTTGCTCCAAATAACGTGTCTGCTCTTGTCGTAAATACAGTAAAGGTTTTATCTGTTCCAGCTACTTTAAAAGTAACTTCTGCACCAACAGATTTACCAATCCAGTTCCTTTGAATTTCTTTAGTAGATTCTGGCCAATCTACTTCATCTAAACCAGAAAGTAATGTTTCTGCATATTTTGGAATATCCATAACCCATTGTTTCATATTTTTACGAACAACAGGGAATCCGCCTCTTTCGCTTTTTCCGTTTATAACTTCATCATTTGAAAGTACGCAACCTAATCCTTCACACCAGTTTACTGGCATTTCAACTAATTTAGCTAGCCCATCATTATATAATTGTTTAAAAATCCATTGAGTCCATTTATAATAACTTGGGTCACAGGTAGAAATTTCTTTGCTCCAATCAAAAGAAAAACCAAGCATTTTTAACTGCCTTTTGAAAGTTTCTATATTTTTAGCTGTAAATCCAGCAGGATGGTTTCCTGTTTTTATTGCATATTGCTCAGCAGGAAGTCCAAATGCATCCCATCCCATTGGATGAAGTACGTTGTATCCTTGCATTCTTCTCATTCTAGACATTATATCTGTTGCAGTATATCCTTCTGGATGTCCAACATGTAGACCTTGACCAGATGGATATGGAAACATATCTAATGCATAATATTTAGGTTTAGAAAAATCCCATACATCAGTTTTAAAGGTTTCATTCTTGTCCCAATATTCTTGCCACTTTTTTTCTATTTCAGTAAAATTGTATGACATATTATCAGTCCTTATGTAATAAATTTAGGTTTTAAGGGTTACCTATAACCGAACATAATATAACTATATCATAAACTTATGAAAATTACCATAGTTATAAGACTTTTTCTTGCTATTGACAAAAAGAATAAAATATAGTATGTATTCATAAGTAGGAGGTAGCGTAAAGTATGGATAAAATGATGAAAGTGGCAAATGAATGTGCTAAGCAAGGAGTAAGCCATAACGAAGGAGGACCATTTGGCGCAGTAATAATAGATAAACAAGGAAATATTATAGCAAAGGGAAATAATACAGTAATAAAAAATAATGATCCAACAGAACATGCAGAAATGAATGTTATACGAGAAGCTTGTAAGAAATTAGGAACTTATGATTTATCTAATTATATTTTATATACATCATGCGAACCATGTCCAATGTGTTTATCAGCAATTATTTGGGCGAATATAAAAGAAGTATATTATGCTTGCACTAGAGAAGATGCAGGAAAAATAGGATTTAGAGATGACATAATATATGAATATTTAAAAGGTAATAAAAAAAATTTGATTAATATCAAACAAATAGATAGAGACGAATGTAAAGGATTATTTGAAGAATATAAAGAGAGTGGAAAAACTATATATTAAAATAACTTATGTCCTTGGGAGGGAGTTCTAATTAAGTAAAGAATTCCCCTCAGGACTTTTTAAATTTATCTTATAGGTTACTGTTCAGCGTGAATTTGTAGTATACGTCTTAGTAGTATGTATATTTCTCAAATTTTTTTGTACCTTGC
>CALXVO010000029.1 GCA_944392065.1 uncultured Clostridia bacterium
GATGAGATAATTCCCGAATTAGAAAAGTGTGTTTTTATTCTAGAACATATACAAGACAAAACAACATTGAATGTGAAGAATGTTTTTTAGTGAATTGTAAAATCATCATTATCATGTGATTCTAGAGAAAGTTGAAAAAAGGGAAATGTAAATTTTTTTAAAACTTATTGACATATTTCTAGTTTATTTATAAAATATATCTAGAAAAATTGGAGAATTGTCTCTAAAAGAAAATTAGACGAAGGAAAAATGCTTGAAATAAACTTAAGGAGGAAATTCATAGATGTACACATTTAATAGGATAAAGGTAAATCCACAATTACCAAATAGGATTGAAAAATTATCGGTAATAGCAAATAACTTATGGTGGTCATGGAATACAGATTTCTTAAAATTGTTTAAAGAAATAGATATAGATTTGTGGGAAAGAGTGGGAAAAAACCCTGTTAAGTTTCTAAAAAATGTCTCACAAGAAAAATTAGAAGAAGTATGTGAAAATCAAGAACTCTTAAAACAATATGATAAATTTGTTAAAGATTTTGAAGACTATATGAAAAGCAAAAATACTTGGTTTAATAAAAAACATTCAAACAATGCAGGAGATTTAATAGCATACTTTTCTGCTGAATATGGTTTGGACGAAATACTTCCAATATATTCTGGTGGTCTTGGAATTTTATCTGGAGATCATTTGAAATCTGCAAGCGATTTAGGAATTCATTTAATTGCAGTAGGTCTTTTATACAAGAATGGATATTTTTGGCAAACAATAAATGGACAAGGAGTTCAAGAAACAGAATATAAAGATCTAGATTTAGAAAATTTGCCAATCCTTCCTGTAAAGGATGTGGATGGCAAAGATTTAATTATATCTGTAGATATGCCAAAAAAGAAATTATATATAAAAGTATGGGAAATAAAAGTGGGACGTGTAACCTTATACTTAATGGATTCGGATATTGATGCTAATATTGATGAATATAGAGGAATAACAAAAACCTTATATGGAGGAAATCAAGAAACTCGTATACAGCAAGAAATTGTACTTGGAATGGCTGGGGTGGAACTTCTAAGAAGAATTGGAGTAAAGCCAACTGTATATCATATGAACGAAGGACATTCATCATTTTTAATACTAAAACTAATCGAAAATACAATAAATGATAAAAAAGTTTCTTTTAATATGGCAAAAGATATAGTAAGTTCTAAAACAGTGTTTACTACACATACACCAGTACCTGCTGGAAATGATATATTCCCATTAGAATTAATGGAAAAGTATTTTAAAGATTATTGGGATAAATTGGGCATTAGTAAGCAAGACTTTTTCAAAATGGGAAGAAAACCAAATGCAAATTTAAGTAGTGGATTTGATATGGGAGTGCTAGCATTAAAAGTAGCCGGAAAGAAGAATGGTGTTAGTAAATTACATGGCGCAGTTTCTAGAGAATTATTTGGAGATATATGGCCAAATATAGCAGCAAATGAAGCACCAATTACTTATGTGACAAATGGAATACATACTTGTTCATGGCTCCCACAAAATATAAAAAGTTTATATAACGAATATTTAGCACCTTATTGGCAGGACAATATCTTTAATAATGAAGTATGGGAGAGAATTAATAACATACCAGATGAAAAGCTATGGAATGCACATTTAGAAAGAAAAAGAAAGCTAATCGCTTTAGTGAAAGAGAATACAACAAAGAGATTACATAGATGCGGATATAGTTATCAAGAAATAGATAAAATTACTTCAAAACTAAGTGAAAATGTACTAACAATTGGTTTTGCAAGAAGATTTGCAACATATAAAAGAGCAACACTTATTTTTAAAGACCTAGAAAGAATTACACAAATATTTAGTAACGAAAATAGACCAATTCAAATAATATTTGCAGGAAAAGCACATCCAGCAGATAAAGAGGGACAGGATTTAATAAAATATATTCATGAAATATCTATGAAACCACAATTTAAAGGAAAAATATTCTTACTTGAAAATTATAATATTGCCATGTCAAGGTATTTAATAAGTGGAGTAGATGTATGGCTAAATACTCCTAGAAGACCAATGGAAGCATCAGGAACAAGTGGACAAAAAGCATCGGTATGCGGAGTGCCAAACTTTAGTGTATTAGATGGCTGGTGGGCAGAAGGATATAATTCTAAAAATGGTTGGTACATAGGTTTAAATGATGAATATGAAAACTACGATGTGCAAGATAAAGCAGATAGTGACGATATCTATACAACATTAGAAAATAAAATAATACCTACATATTATGATAGAAATAAAGATAATATTCCAGAAAAATGGATTAAAATAATGAAGAATTCCATTATATCAACCGGAGGAAGGTTCAGCACTTCTAGAATGCTTGTTGATTATGTGGAAAAACTATATCTTCCATTATGCGATTTATATGATAATTATTTTAGCAAACTGGATAAAGTAGCTGAGTTTAATAGTTGGAAAGAGGATTTGTATAGAAATTGGGAGGATATAAAAATAACTCAAGAAAATAATCTAGACAATATCACAATTGATGCCGGAAACTACATAGAAGTAAAATGTAAAGTAAGTTTACCAAATATTTCTGTGAATAACATACAAGCAGAGGTATATTACGGTAAAATAGAAGAAAGTGGAGTTGTAGATGATATTCAGGTAATACCAATGAAACTAGAAGATGAGGATAGAGAAAACAAAGTATATACGTTTGTGGCTAAAATAAAACTTGTAAATGGTGGAGAGTATGGCTACACTTTTAGAGTAATTCCAAAACATGAAATGATATTGGATTCGGAAAATTTAGATTTAATTAAATGGATATAAAAAAGAACTATACTCAATGACAAAATTAAAATGATTTAAAATTTAATTAATATACAAATTGATAAAGGAGGAAAGAACAATGGAGGAAGTTAAAGAAGAAAGCTTAGAGCAAAAACAAGAAAAAGCAGAAAAGAAAGTACAAGAAAAGAAAAACACATTTACATTAATATATATTCTTGTTGGAATATTTATAATAGCAGTACTTGCAATGTTACTATATGCATTCTTTGTTACTAGATAGGAAAGTGCGTAAATTTATTAAGAAAAGTGCATCGAAATCAAAGATTTCGATGCACTTTTGTAGCGTTTTGCTTCGCAAATATGCACGCCCAAGGAAACTTAGGCCTAGTTGTATAAGAGAAAGTCGTTTAAAGTACTGAAATATCAAATAAAAAAATAGATACTTCTTCTCTAAAAAATAGATTGTAAATGTAACATTAAAGATTTAATAATAAATCATGTAATCAATTTCTGGAAAGATACAATCTTTTTTATAGATATCTTTTAAAAATTCTTCATCAATCTTATCTTCTGTAATTTGATAATACAATTTTGTAAATCTACCAATATGATCTTTAATTCTTTTCTTTGCATAATCTACCATAGTTCCATTTGTTATGATAAATAGCCAGTCACTACTCTGTGCGAGTAAAAGTTCTCTAGCACATTGATTTAATGCTTTTCTACGCAAAGAAGTCTTTTTTTCATTGGGGTATAAGTGTGCAAGTTCCACCATTCTATTGCCTGCAACATGAAGATGCCTATGTACATAATCATTGGTCTGGTTAAGCCAGACTTCACTATATCCATTAGCACCCCAACTAGAGCGGCAAGGAGTAGATACCTGCATTAAAGGATATCTATCTATGTATTCGCTAGGAGTTATCAATTTAAAATTACATTCATCATAATAAATTTTCTTAAATAAAATATATAGCCAATAAGGACCTTCATACCACGAATGTACATAAAGTTCTGCATCATATCTACATAGAATAATAGATGGATATCACATAAGTGCTGCAAGCTTTTCAATCTGTGCTTCTCTACTATCAAAAAAATGACCTGCTTGCTTCTCAACCGAATCTCTTGCCCATTGTAAATTGTATATATCTTTCTCACAATCTTTTCCAGTTATTCTATGGTACTTAATTCCAGTATGTACACGAGCACCATTAGAAGCTATATAAGGTTTAATATAATCATAATCGGTATCATACCCAATATCACGATAGAAATCCCTGTAATTAAAATCACCAGGATAGCCATTAATAGAACTCCACACTTGCCTAGAAGATTCTATATCTCTACCAAAGGCAATAACGCCATCTGGAGAAACAATAGGAGCAAAGGTACCATAAACAGGTGTAGGATTTCCATACAAAATACCATGTGATTCAGTGATTATATAGTCTATGCCAAATTCTTTTAGGTATTTGTCTGCTTCGGGAATATAGCCACATTCGGGAAGCCAAATGCCTCGAGGTTTTTTACCAAAATATTTTTCGTAAGTTTGAACACCAACTGCAATTTGTGCTTTTACAGTCTGCTCTGTAATATATAAAATAGGAAAATACCCATGTGTTGCACCACAAGTTATTATTTCCAAAACACCTATATCTTGAAAATGTTTAAATGCTTGGATTAAATTACAATTATATACATCTTTAAACACATGTAAATCATTTGTGTATCTATCTAAATAATATTTTGAAAGCTCATTTAATCTACTATCATATTTTGTTCTTTCCACTTCTTTTTTACAAAGTTCAATGTGAGTTTTTAAATACTTAATATATCTTTTTTGCAAAAGTTTATTATCAAGCATATTAAGAAGAGGGGGAGTAAGTGACATTGTTATCCTAAAGTCAACTTTTTCCTCCTCTAATTTCTTAAAATTTAAAAGAAGTGGTATATATGTTTCAGAGATGGCTTCATAAAGCCATTGCTCTTCTAAATAATCTTCACTTTCAGGATGATGGATAAATGGTAAATGTGCATGTAGTACAAAGCTTACATATCCTTTTTCTTTTGTCATATTTATTCATACCTTTCTTAGTTTATTTAAATGTAGAACTATTTGAAGAAGATAAGCTTAATTTTGTATTACCTGCTGCCAAATCTTCTATATTTATTTCTCCGTTATATATTTCTTTATATAATTCATAAATATCATATACTTTGCCAAGACTTTTTATAAATGTTATTGAAGAGATTTCTTTTTCTTCAATATAATTATTTTTAACATTCTTAAAGAATACTGATTTGCCAAGTTTATCAAATAAAATGTGATCATTAGGCATTTGCATATCATTTGAAGTAGTAATATGAATATAGTTATCTATATTAGAATTATATTCTATTGGACGTCTGCCAAGTTCTACTGCATAGTCACAGTCAGCATCATTTATATGTAAATACCAGCTATTTGCAAAATCATTTATTTCAACCTCAAAAGAGTAATTCATGGTTTTATTTGTAATGATAAGCACAGGTTTTGTAGTATTGAAAAAATTTTCTCCATATTTCTCAATATATGAATTTCTATCATCATCTGAAATATCCCAATATATGAAAAGCATATTAGGTGTTTGAGCCAAGATTTTTACAACAGTTTCATTATATCTATATGGTAAGTCATAATATTCGACAGTGGAAAATTCTTTCTTTACTGCTTTTTTAGAACTAGTTTTTGATTTAGTAGTTTTTTTGGTTGGGGATTTTTTAGTTGCACTTTTGGCTTTTGCACTAGATTTAGTAGCAGTACTTTTTTTGGCTACAGTCTTAGCTACACTAGTCTTGGTCGCTGCTTTTTTTGAAGTAGAAACTCTTGTAGCAGAAGTCTTAGTAGAAGCATCCTTTGCAGTAGAAGTTTTCCTAGTAGAAGTCTTACTTGTAGTGCTTTTGGTGGTAGTATCTTTATCAGAAGCAGTTCTTGTAGTACTTTTTTTTGAAGTAGTTGCCTTACTAGCAGCATTTTTTGTAGCAACAGTTTTATCAGTGGCTACCTTTTTATCAGCACTTTTAGTAGCAGACTTTACGGTAGTACTTTTACTAGGACTAGTTTTCTTTGAAGTACTAGACTTCGGCGTACTAGCAGTAGTAGCGGACGCTGTAGATTTTATTGTACTAGTCTTTTTAGTACTTTTACTTTTTACTATTATATCGGCATTTTTGGTAGCATCTTTTTTTGAAGCCTCTGCAGTTTTTTTATTAGTATCCGTTTTATTTTCAATATTTAATAAATTTAATATTTTATTTTTTAGTTCTTCTTTAGATTTCCTTGGCATGCTTTTCCTCCGTACATATAATATTCTAATATATAATATATCAAATACTAAATAAATTCAAGTGAAAAAAGAAAAAATAAAATTTTTTTAAAATTATTGCATAAAATAAAAAAATATGGTAATATGTATAACATAATGTTAAGAAGAAGAGGAGTAAGTTTTGGGTTTCTATAAAGAGAATAGAAGTGTATACGCTGAGAGCTTCTAATAGAAACAAAATTGAAGGTAGCTTTGGAGCAGATATGGTGAAATAGTAGTAATCATATACGTGTGACTTGCGTTAAAAGTTAAGAGATACAATGTTTAATTTTGAATAGAAAAATGTTTTTATTCAATGTAGATAAATTGTGAATTAAGGTGGTACCGTAAGCAAACAGCTTGCCCTTATATATGGGGTGAGCTGTTTTCTGCACAAATGGAATATGGTCCTGATTGTGCAAGGAAAGGGTGATTTTATGGAAAATAAAAAGCTAAACGACAAATATAATCCAAAAGATTTTGAAGACAAGCTTTATGAGGAGTGGGAAGAAAAAGGGTATTTCAAACCAAGTATGGATAAGACAAAGGAAAGCTATTGCATTATGATGCCACCACCAAATGTAACTGGAAAGCTTCATATGGGACATGCGTTAGATGATACTTTGCAAGATATTTTAATTCGTTTTAAAAGAATGCAAGGATACAATACTTTGTGGCTTCCTGGCTCAGATCATGCTGCAATTTCTACAGAGATGAAGGTAGTAGAAAAGCTTAAAAAGGAAGGAAAAACTAAACAAGATTTAGGAAGAGAGAAATTCTTAGAAGAAGCATGGGATTGGACTAGGTTATATGGTGGTACTATTCAAACTCAACAGAAGAAGTTGGGATGCTCATGCGATTGGGATAGAAGAAGATTTACATTGGATGAAGGACTGTCAGATGCAGTTTTAGAGCAGTTTGTTGATTTATATAACAAAGGGTTAATCTACAAAGGAACAAGGATGATTAATTACTGTCCAAGTTGTAAAACATCTATATCAGATGCAGAGGTTGAGTACAAAGAAGAGAAAACACATCTATGGTATATAAGATACAAAATAACAGGAACAGAAGATAAATATATTACTGTAGCAACAACAAGACCGGAGACAATGCTTGGAGATACTGCAGTAGCTGTTAGTCCAACAGATGAAAGATATTCTGATTTTGTGGGAAAGACTTGTATACTTCCAATAATGAATAAAGAAATTCCAATTATTGCAGATGAATTTGTTGAAAAAGAATTTGGAACAGGTGCTGTAAAAATTACACCTGCACATGATATGAACGATTATCAATCAGGTTTAAGACACAATCTAGAAATTATATCTGTATTCGATAATGACAACAAAATGGGAGATTTAGTTCCAAAATATAAAGGAATGGATTTACTAGAAGCAAGAAAAGCGATTGTAGAAGATTTAAAAGCAATTGGAGCATTAGTTAAAGAAGAAGAGTATGTTCATAATGTTGGAAAATGTGAAAGATGTAAAAACACAATAGAGCCAAAGGTTTCAGAGCAATGGTTTGTTGCAATGAAAGATTTAGCTAAAAAAGCAGCAGACTCAGTAAGAAATGGCAAAGTAAGATTTATACCTAAGAAATATGAAAAACAATATTTCAATTGGCTAGATAATATTCAAGACTGGTGTATATCAAGACAGTTATGGTGGGGACATAGAATACCTGCATACTATTGTGATGAATGCGGACACATAAATGTTGCAAAAACAGCACCAGAAAAATGTGAAAAATGTGGAAGTACACATTTGCATCAAGATGAAGACACATTGGACACATGGTTTAGCTCTGCTTTATGGCCATTTTCAACACTTGGCTGGCCAAATACAGAGGCAGAAGATTACAAAACATTCTATCCAACAAATGTGTTGGTAACAGGATTTGATATAATAACTTTCTGGGTATCAAGAATGATGTCACAAGGACTAGAACTTACAGGAAAAGCTCCATTTAAAGATGTATTAATTCATGGAATGGTACGTGATAGCCAAGGAAGAAAAATGTCAAAGACATTAGGAAATGGAATAGACCCAATCGAAATAATAGATGAATATGGAGCTGACGCTTTAAGATTTGCAGTAATTTCTGGAACAACAATGGGAAATGATATAAGATACATGCCAGAAAAATTGGAACAAGCGTCAAACTTTGCAAATAAAATTTGGAATGCAGCTAAATTTATTATTAATTCTTTGGCAGACGAGGAAAAAGTAAGAAAATTCTGTTATGAAGTATACGAGAAAAATAAAACATATAATCCAGATTTACTTAGAATAGAAGATAAATGGATATTAAATAAATTTGATAAATTAGTAGCAGATGTAACAAGAAATCTAGAAAATTATGATTTAGGTGTTGCTTTAGACAAAATATATAACTTCATATGGAATGAATTCTGCGACTGGTATATAGAAATGGTAAAACCACGTATATATAGTGACAATGAAGAAGAAAAAGTAGCAGTAAGTGACATATTAAACCATGTATTTGGCTCATCTTTAAAATTATTGCATCCATTTATGCCTTTCGTAACTTCAGAGATATATTCAAAATTAATTTGTTTTGGTACAGAAGACCTAATTGTAGCAAAATGGCCAACAATTAGGAAAGAATTTGTATTTGACAAGGAAGAAGAAGCGGTAGAAAAAATAAAAGAAGTTATTGTTGGAATAAGAAATTTAAGAAATACAAAAAACATACATCCAAGCAAAAAATCAGAATTAATCATCATCACATCAAAATATGCAGAAGAAGTGAAAGTAGCAGAAGATATATTGATGAAATTAGGATTTGCAGAAAAAGTAGAGGTATACGAAAGCAAGGAAGAACTAGAAAAAATGACAAACAAAGTAAATATGGAAAATAAATCTAGAGTAACCGAAAAAGATAAAGCAGAAGATGAACAACAAGGTAAGAGCGTAAATATAGTAGATGACAAATTAGACGAACTAAAAGAAAAACTAGATAATGCAATGTCTATAATCTTGAGCGACATAGAAGTGTATATACCATTAAAAGGATTAATAGATATAGAAGAAGAAAAAAACAGATTGCAGTCAGAAGTAAAGAGACTTGAGGGAGAAGTAGCAAGAGGAGAAAAAATGCTATCGAACCCAGGATTTGTAAACAAGGCACCAGAAGCAAAAGTAAATGAAGAAAAAGAAAAACTTGCAAAATACAAAGAGATGCTAGCGTTAGCAAAAGAAAGATTAGAAAAATTAGCATAGTTGTTGAAGAAACAAAAAACTTGGACAGAAGGGACACTCCTTTTTGTCCAAGTTTTTAAACTTTTAGGAGTGTCCCTTCTGTCCAAGTTTCATTTTTTTTCGTTTTTTTCCTCCGTCCCCAAAACAAGTTACAAATATTTTTTTAATTTCTCAATAGTATTCTCTTGAAACTGTATAAAGTCATCTAGAATTTTCTGTGTTGTCTCATTGGCATCAGGATTTTGATTTTTAAGTTTTACTCCTTCAATAATTCCCATATTTGTACCTTTTATAAGCATTTCAGCAATATGAGAATTGCTTTTATCTGTTAATGTACTCATTTGGATATCCATATATCCCATAAATTTTTGCATAGGAGGAAGTTCGGCAGGTAAATCATTAAAATTTTGAAGTTCAGCATTCACTCTATTTAATATATCATTATACTGATTATACTGATATATTAAATCATCTTTAAAATTGTTGTCTCCAACTTTTTCCGAAATTGTTGATATGGAATCCATACCCATTTTTAATCCCTTGTTTACAGTATTTAAAATATATTGTTCATTTTCCATTATATAACCTCCAAAAATTAATTAATTATACTATTAGTATTTACAAAATATTTTTTAAATATACATATTACCTAGGTGTAAGAGTGAAATTTTCACAATACCATTATCTAGTAGCAAATAAGTGGTTACTAGATAATGGTTTTAAAATATATTCAATAAAAAAAAACTAGGTAATATGTATATTTCTCAAATTTTTTTGTTCCTTGGTGTCGCACACCTTCTAATGATTAAAAGAAAAATAAATTTTTCTTTTAATCGCAGGAAGGTTGCTCCAAATCGCACTCGCTTCGAAGAAGCTCGTTTGGTCGCTTACGCGTCACTGCAAAAATTTTCTAAATATACATATTACCTAGGTTTAAGGCTGAAATTTCTGTAAAACCATTATCTAGTAACAATAAGTGAAAAAAATTAACATATACTCTTGATACATTTCCTAAAATTTGGTATAATAAATTTCTATTATGCTAATACAAACAAGTTAATATTTAAAGATAAGTATAACACGACAAAATTTTTTGGTAACTTTTACAAAAAAATGGAATAATCTTTTGATTGTTCGCATATACATATAAAAGACAAGCTTATAAAGAACAAAATAAGGTAATTTGCTTTAAAATTACTTTATATAAGAAAAAGCAGGAGGTGGTATACATGATAAGAAAAGGAAAAAAAGAAGATGCACAAAAAATAGCAAGAATAAAAATTGATAACTGGAGAAAAACGTATGCAAATATTTTCCCAGATGAACTTTTGGCAAAATTGCAACTTAATAACGAAATAAAAAAATATTTAGATAATTTAAAAAATAGAAATGTTATAATATATGAAAAGGATGAAGAACCAATTGCATACTGCTACTACGGTAATCAAAAAAGAAGTAAACTAAATGAATATGGAGGAGAAATTTTTGCACTATATGTAAAAAATGAATGTCAAGAGCGTGGAGTTGGTACTAAGCTTTTACAAGATGCAATAAGGGAATTGTCAAAAGAAAATAAAAAAATATTACTATGGTGCGCCAAACAAAATGCAAGAGCTATTTCATTTTATAAGAAAAATGGATTCGAAATAATAAGTGAAGAGACAGAAAATATAGGCGGAAAAGATGTGGAAAAGGTTGCTTTAGGTATTAATTTGGAAAAACCAATTTATTAGGAGAAATACGAGACAGGCGAAAATACGAGGTGTGTGGTAATTGCAAACATTTGCCATATTGTGGAGGATGTAGAAAATCTGCATATCAGAGTAGCAATAAGATTAATGGATTTGATTTTAATTGCATAGCAAGGGAAGAGGTTTCCTAGTTTGAAAACAAGGAGGTGGAAGTATGGAGAAACAAGATTGGGAAATGAGTGTAGAAGAGTTCAACGATTGTGGATGTGCAATGAATGGAGACTAAAACTAAATAATACATAAGAAGAAATTAAGTATATAAAACAGAGCACAGGAGTTAACTAGTTTTAAAAAATAGTACAAAATCAGCTTGAATTACTTATTAGAATACTATTTTTATAAAAACAAGTTAACTCTTATTTATTATATAGGAAAAAATCAATTTCTTCTTTGATATGTATGTAAGTTACAATTCACGGTTATTTTTGGTCGGAGCAATATATGTTTTAATTTTATGTTGGAGTGCTTAAGGTGGGGACCGACAAG
>CALXVO010000030.1 GCA_944392065.1 uncultured Clostridia bacterium
CGTTTTCTTTTTTGGTAGTTTTACTACCGCTTTATTGGTTTCTCAAAGTTTATTGTTTACTTTTCAATGTACTTTTTTATGTAATCTCAATTCCATTTTTGTGGAACGAATTTTATTGTACTATATTTGAGGTTAGATGTCAATAGTTTTTTTGAAGTTTTTTAAGTTTTTTTATGTTGTTTTTTTATGTTGTTTTTTTCATACATAATTTTTTAATTATTTTATTCTTCAATTCTTAAAAAAGTGCAAAATAATAAACTAGTATTAGCTGTTTTTTCTATTTTTTTGCTTTACCTTTACTAATTTATAACTATGTTTTTCATATGTTCCTCAGTACATTTATTATAATACCATAATTAGAATTTAAAGTCAATACTTTTTTTGTAGAATTTTGTTGAATTTTGTTGAAAATTGTTACCATTGTTCCTATTCAATGTAGAATTTAATTTTACATCTATGTCTTAGTAGTATGTATTTATGATAGATATATTTACAATACCATTATCTAGTAACTTACCATTAGTTGCAATTTACCTATATATCTACTAAAATAACATCATCACCTATGCACTTTATATTTTGCCATTGTATTACCACTTCATTTCCACCAGAAAACATCCCCATAAATTTATTACTTCCAGGAACAATAATACTCGTTATTGTTCCTGTTTCTAAATCCGCACACACATCTTGAACAAAACCTAATTTTCTACCGTCATTTATATTAATCACTTCCTTATGCTTAAAATCCATTCCTTTCTGTCCCATCTCTACTTTCCTCCTTTTTTACTGTATGAGAAAAATTAGTGCATTTTTTTCTTGTTTTATATCATCCTATTTATATTTTCTACATTTCTTAATATCACTTTACTTGTTACTACTACAAAAACATAAATAACTTGCTTTCAAAATGGTAAAAAAGTTACTGGCACTTTATATATACCTTTTTGCCAGAGCAATGTATATTTTAAAACAAACTGTTAATTGTAGCCCTTACTTATATATATTTCTTTCCGCAATTTAAAATTACAACTTATTAAAACATACCTTGGCTACTTTTATTTCACTACCTATTTATACAACCTTTTTATATGATTTATTGCATTTTTTTCCAATCTAGAAACTTGTGCTTGAGATATACCTATTTCTTTTGCAACTTCTATTTGGGTTCTTCCTTCAAAGTATCTTTTGCTTATAATCATTTTTTCTTTTTCATTTAATTTTTTCATAGCTTCTATTATGGTAATAGTTTCTGCCCAATAATTATCACTATTCTTTTTATCACTTATCTGGTCTTCCACATTTATATTATCTACATTATTACCATTTACTGGCTCTTGTAATGAAATAGGCATTTGAATTGCATCTATACTAAGCACTATATCTTCTTTTGCCACCTCTAGTATTTTAGCTAATTCTTCTAATGTAGGCTCTCTATCCTTTTCTTTTAAAAATTTTTCTTTTTCCGCCACTACTTTATATGCCAATTCTCTAATTGACCTACTCACTCTTATAGAATTATTATCTCGCAAATATCTCTTTACTTCTCCTATAATCATTGGCACAGCATAAGTTGAAAATTGCACATTTTGTTCTAATTCAAAATTATCTATTGCTTTTATTAGTCCTACACATCCTATTTGAAATAAATCATCCGCATTTTCACCTTTACAAAAAAATCTTCTTATTACACTTAATACTAATCTTAAATTGCCATTTATAAATCTTGTTCTTGCTTCCTTATCTCCATTCTTTATCTTTATTAATAAATCACTTTTTTCTTCTGTAGATAGTAGTGGCAATTTTGAAGTATCTACGCCACATATTTCTACTTTACTAATCAAGAGAAAACCTCCTTTTAGAAATAACACTGTCATTCTAATTATTTCCAAAATGAAGGTTTACTATTCCATTATCGCATGTCAAAATTCGACAAGTTGAGCAAATAGGGACGGCTTATTTTGTGCAAAATAAGCCCGTCCCCATTTGCTTAATCTTATCCGCGTTTTACTCATAATATCCTTTTTCATTTTTCCTATTATCTTTTTTTCTAATCTCGATATGTAACTTTGAGAAATCCCAAGCATATCAGCAACTTCCTTTTGAGTTTTTTCATTTCCACTTATAAAACCAAATCTAAGTTCCATAATATTTCTTTCTCTGTTACTCAATTTCTTAATAGATGCTCTAAGTAACGTTTTATCTACTTCATCTTCTATCCTTCTAGAAGTTATATCAGGATCAGTTCCTAAAATATCGGAAAGTAATAGTTCGTTTCCATCTCCATCTTGATTTAGTGGTTCGTCTATTGAAACCTCTCCCCTAATTCTATTACTTCTTCTTAAATACATTAATATCTCATTTTCTATACATCGAGATGCATATGTTGCCAATTTTATATTTTTATCTGTATTAAATGTATTTATCGCTTTCATAAGCCCAATTGTGCCTATAGAGATTAAATCTTCTATTCCTACCCCAGTGTTTTCAAACTTTTTAGCAATATATACTACCAGTCTTAGATTTCTTTCTACTAGGGTTTTCCTCACGCTTTCATCTCCATGTGATAATTTATCTAATATTTCTTCTTCCTCTTTAGGCTCTAGAGGAGGAGGTAAGGTTTGGCTTCCTCCTATATAATATATAGGTAAATTCTCTATTTCATCATTACCTATATATCTTATGTATAAAGTATTAATACTGTTCTTAAGCATTTGTAATAAATTCATTTGTTCTGACCCTCCTTCATTTATATAATTAATAAAGAATTGATGTTTTGACTAGGCAAACGAGTGAGAAAACCGGAGACGTACTTTTATACGTCAAATGATTTTCGAAGCGAAGTTGCCACCAAGTCAAAACTCAATTATTTATTAATTTCCTCCTTCCTTTTTAAACAAGTCTGGTTGGAAAAGAATTGCACTTTTGGCTAGGAAAATTTTATTTAAAATGCAAGGGCGCATACTTTGTATATGCAACCGCGTTTTAAATGTAATTTGTGGGCGTAAAAATGTAATTATTTTTCAACTTTTTCTCTCCTTTCCAATAAATCCATCCCCATAAGTCCAAAATATTTTTTTCTTTTGCTAAATTCTTTTTCATATACACATATAATTGCATTATTATTTATAATTTCATCAACATCTGTTATTATTTTGACTTCATCTACTTTAATCCCTAACATCATTCCATTCTGCTTGCCTACAGATGTAAATGGAATAATTCTTAACTTTGTTCTATATTCGTTTTCTATGTCATCATCTTCTTTAAAATCACCTCCTAACATATCTTTTGTATTTTCTAATAATTCTTTAGGTAGAATATCATAAAGTACATTTTTTTCTATTAAAACAACAGGATTATTACTTATTGGATCTTTCAGCATATTTCCTGTATCTAGCATTACTTTTGTCACTAATTCTTTTTCATTTATCTTAATTTTTATATCATATATTAATTCATTTTTGCTCATTCTAGATTTCGCTACCTTAAAAGCTATATAAGTAATTGTGAAACCTACAATTCCTCCAAGTAGAGCTATTTTTATAGGGTAGGTTCCAATATACACACCATCTTTCATAAATATATCTTGAGGTCTTACAATATATAGTAGTGCAAAAGCACATCCTCCTAAAGCGAATGATACTAAATAAAATACAACAAGTTCCTTTATAAGTCCCTTTATATTTTTAGGATTAAAAGCAATATATATCATACAAATTGATAGTATAATTTTAACAAAAATGTTTGCATATAGAGGTAAAACACCTGCATAAGCTAGAATGGCATATATTGCTCCTATGAAACTTGAAGCCAAAATTCTTAAATGCTTTATTTTTAATTTAATAATATATCCTGTTCCAAATAAGATAATATAATTCATACATAAGTTTTCAAGTAAAACTATATCTACGTAAATTGTCACTGCTCCCTCCTAAAGTTTTGCATACGTAGTTCCACGTGGTACATATATTTTTTATTCGAATACTTGGAGAATACAAAATATATGTACCAGCAAGATGGAACGGACTCTTTTATCATACTAAGATTGATTCGTATTTTTGATGACTATATTGTACAACTATAAAAGCAAAAAAGCTGTCATTTTATAGGCACGAAAAAAAGAAATAATCTACTAATTTCGATTATTCCTTTGCTCTTTTTGTTCTTTTCGTGTGAAAGTTACAAAACTTTTTCTGTTTAATACCATTTAACTTTTTTAGTTAATTTACTTATTTAATCCTCTCTTATTTCTTAAGAAAGATGGTATATCTAAATTATCTGCCGAATTAGAATTATCTGCTGGATTTGGAATAGAATTAATTTTCTTATCCCAAGCTTTATCTACTATTTCTCCAACTGGAATGCTTGAACCTGGTCCTTGATCTTTTTCAAATCCTGTAGCTATAACTGTTATTACAATATCCTCATCTAAACTTTCATCTATAACAGCACCAAAGATAATATTTGCTTCTGGATCAACACTTCTTTGTACAAGTTCTGCTGCTGTATTAACTTCATGTAATCCTAAGTTTGTACCACCAGTAATATTAATAATAACTCCTCTTGCTCCTTCGATTGATGTTTCTAGGAGTGGACTTTGAATAGCTTGTTTTGCAGCATCTTCTGCTCTATTTTCTCCTGATGCTCTACCAATACCCATATGTGCCATACCAGTATTAAGCATTATTGTTTTAACATCCGCAAAGTCTAAATTTACAAGTCCTGGTATTGCTATTAAGTCAGATATGCCTTGCACACCTTGTCTTAGTACATCATCAGCCATTTTGAAGGCTTCTACTATAGATGTTTTTCTGTCTATTATTTGTAGCAATTTATCATTTGGTATTACTACTAAAGTATCTACTTTTCCTTTTAAGCTTTCTACTCCGCGTTCTGCTTGTGATAAACGTTTCTTTCCTTCAAATGTAAATGGCTTTGTAACAACACCTATGGTTAATATTCCCATTTCTTTTGCTGTTGCTGCTACTATTGGAGCCGCACCTGTTCCGGTTCCGCCACCCATTCCAGCTGTAACAAATACCATGTCTGCTCCTCGTAAAGCTTCTGCAATTTCAGATTTACTTTCTTCTGCGGCCTGTGCTCCTATATCTGGATTAGCACCAGCTCCTAATCCTCTTGTTATTTTTTCTCCTATTTGTATTTTTGATGCTGCTTTTGATAATAGTAATGCTTGCCTATCTGTATTTACAGTTATAAATTCAACACCCTTTATTCCAGAATCCACCATTCTGTTTACTGCATTGTTTCCTGCACCACCTATTCCTATTACTTTTATTGTAGCTGTTCCATCTAACATCATATTTTCGTCAGTGTTATTATTATCCATGAACATAAAGCTTGTCCTCCTCCACATTATTTAATAATTTATATATTTAAGAATAAAAAAATTCTTTAATTCTTGCTAAAATATTTTGAACAATATTTTCTTTTGCCCTAGAATCTATACTGCTTGATAAATTCTTAGCAAAAGGTCTAGAAGCAATATATCTAACCAAAGAATATGCAGTTCTATATTCTGGTCTTACTGTACTTATTAATCTTCCGGTTGATATTTTCACAGGTATATTTAGTATGATCTTTCCTGCAACATCACTCTTATTTATTGTGGTAATTCCTTGTCCAGTTAGTATTACATTATTTATTCTCTGCTTAATTCCTTGTGCTGTTATATCTTTATTTACTAATGAAAATATTTCTTCTATTCTTGCTTCTATTATTTCAATTAGTTCCGAACTTTTTATTACTCTTTTATTCTCATCTTTACATGTATTTAATAATATTTCATTATCATTATCTATAAAAGATTTTAGTGCTAATCCATATTGATGTTTTAGTCTGTCTGCTTCTTCTGTAGAAATATTTAAAACTAATGCTATATCATTTGTAATACTATCTCCTCCTAAAGGAATTGTATTAGTATATGAAAATGATAACCCTTCAAATACTCCTATTTCTGTATTACCAGCCCCTATATCTAATAACATAACATTATCATTTAATTCATTTCCATCTAACACCAAGCTTCTTTCAGCAAGAGTTATAGGAACTAATCCATCTATGTCTATATCTGCTTTTCTAAAAATATTAGCTAATTGTTTCATATAGTCTTTATTTGCTAGTACTATTTGTGCTTTTATAGTAAAATTAGAACTTAAGCTTCCTACTGGATCACCAACAACTTTACCATTATCTAATATGAATTCATCTGTAACAATATCTATTATCTGCATTCCTTCTGGAACATCAATATCTTTTACTAATGAAATTGCATTTGATACATCTTTTCCAGAAATTCCTGAATATTTATCTTTGGCTTCTTTTGTAATACTATTTTGTACAACCGTAACATATTTTCCAGGTATCGTTACATAAGTAGAATTAATTTCCATCTCAATTTCTGATTCTGCCTCTTTTATTAGCTTTGAAACAGCCGCTACAATTTCATTTTCATCTACAATTTTACCTTTTTTTATACCATTACATCTGCAACTTGTTGTACATAGGACTTCTATTTGGTTAAAATTATTGACTTCTCCAATAACTAAGCTTACCTTTGAAGTTCCAATGTCCATTCCTACGATTATATCTCCGATAGCCAAGGCTCATTCCTCCAATTTTTTATGCTCTTATTTGTTCATAAGAATATTACATTTTAAAAAAAATGTCAATAGGATTTGTAATATTTTTGTAATATTTTTGTAATATTTCTGAAATATTGTCTTGTAATGTCATTCTCCGTAAGTTTCCTTGTTGTGTAAGAAAATTGGACGTTAACGAAATCAAAGATTTCGACGTCCACATGTGCATTTCGCTTCGCGAATATGCACAGCCCAAGGAAAATTAACCTTGTTGTATAGGAAAAATCATTAGAAATACTGAAATATCAAAGAAAAAGTCGATTTTTCCTATACAATAATAAAAAGTAAAGCTTTTTTGGCATATATGGACGCTTTAAAAGCTTTTCTTTCACTAACGTTCAATTTTCTTATTTTCCTACTGTTTTATTTTCTTCTTTTTTGTCGTTTTTCCTTCTATTTTCGCTCCATTTTTCTATATAATATCTTCTAATAATTGCTAAATTATTAAACATTCTTCCTACAAATACTACTATTGCTGCTAAATATATATCTACATTTAGTTTTTGTCCTAAATATGTTAATAATATGGAAAGAATTGCATTTCCGAAAAATCCTGTTACAAATATTTTTAAATCAAAATTTTTGTTTAATGTGGACGCTATTCCTCCAAATACAGAATCTAATGCTGCAATTATTGCAATAGCTAAATAGCCTGAATATGTATACGATATCATTGGCATATTGATTCCTATTAATGCTCCTACCACGCAGCCTAATATAATTGCAATTAAAATCATAAAAAACCTCCATTCGAGCAATTCTATGCTCTAACAAAATTTTAATCCCCAAACTCTATATCTATTCGCTTTCTAGTTCTCTCATATAATCAATTTTAAATTCATTATTATATTTTGGTATTTCAACTCTATTTTCTTGTCTTGAACTTACATTTTTTCCTAATGTTGTTGACCTATCTACAAATCCGCTTCCTCTTAGATTTAGTATACTAGATAAATATTCCTTGTCTCCTATGGCTTTTACTACATATGGTCCCTCAATTCTCTGCGAATTTACCAAAATATATGTATATCCCGCCATATCCACTATATCAGTAGTAGCCAATACTCGTATTTCGTTTATCGATATTGCTTCTGCTCCAGCATATCTTAGCTCATTTACCAAATCAATAAGGTCTTCTGCAATGATTTTATAGTTATCATTATCAACTAATGTTACTACAATTCCCTCTCCATATACATCTGTTTTTCCAACTAAAATGTTAGATTCTTTTAATTCCTCATCAATTAATTCTGAAGCAGCTTCGTTGTCTTCTATAGTTTTATTATATTCTTCTATTCTCTTATTAACATCCTCCAATTGTTTTTCAACTTCTTCATATTTTGTTTTCCAATCTACTAAAGCTTCTCTTAATTCAGATTCTCTCATCGTCTCGATTTCTATTAAATCCGTCTGCTCTATTGTCCTAAATTGCATAAGCATAACACTAACTAGCACTATACAAACGATAAAGACAACCACAGTAACTGCTGTCACATCTGCTCTCCATTTGAACTTTTTCATTTTAAATCACATTCCTTTACTAATGTTTCTATTTGGTTATGGGATTTTGGCAAAGAAAATTTAATTTAAAAAGCAAGGATGCATCCTATGTGCATGTAACCGCATTTTAAATCAAATTTGACATATCCCCAAAATTATTTTTGAACCATTTTACTCTCCTTTATTTGTCTTCTTTTAAATATTCATAACTTATTATTCCAGAATATTTAGAAATAATTATATCATCCATTTTTGTTACTTCTGCTACGTTTCCACCATTTCTAATTTCATCTAGCCAAGAACCAGCTCTTTCCAATGCGCCATATAATAAACTTTGCGATCCTATTGCTTTTATGCAAAAAGGCGAACCTATTTTTATTCCATTAATCTTTATAATATTTCCTTCACATGTAATAGCAGTAGTATTTACTATTCTCTGTCCATTTACTTCTATTGCTTCTGCTCCAGCATTTTTTAGTTCATTTATTACCCATTGTATGTCATCATAATGTATTATTTGCAATGATGGGTTTACATTATTATTGGTTGTATCTGCATCTTCTAAAACTACTTCTACACCTTCTCCTCTAACATCTGCATTGCCGAGTAACATATTATTTTCTTTTAGCTCCTGTTCTTTTGCTTCTGCTGTTACATCATTTTGAGTTGCTTCTTGCCTAGTTTTTTCTAATTCACTCTGTGCATCTTCTAAACTGGCATATATATTGTCATATCTTTCTTTCATTTTCAATACTTCATCTCTCAGCTCATTATCTGCTAAAGTTTGTGAAACTGTTGAATTCGCTGAACTCATTGTTTTTATTTGAACGCATAGAGCCACGGCAAGTAAAAAACACATTATTCCTAATGTAATTGCTATCTGTTTTCTTTTCAAATTAACTCTCAATCCTTTCTCTAAAATATGGTCTATCTGTATTTAGGTCAACATTTAAATATATTATCCCCTGTTTCTTTTCTTCTGTTTCTAAAAACTCATTAATCCATAACATTTTAGTACTTAAGTTGGTAGTATCTCCTAAATATATTTTTTTTCCTTCTTTTTCTAAGGTTAAAATATAGTTAGATTTATCTGATATATCTATTTGAGTAATAAGATTAGCTATTTCTCCTTCCACACTTGATGCACTCTCCATTATCTTTAATATATCACTTAATCTTTCCAAGTCCTCTGTAATTAATCTATTTCCTTCTTGTATCTGTTCTTCTGGGGTGTCATACCCTACTATTAACGGAAAATCTCCTTTGGTTGCTGTAATCTCGAGTATATATCCCTGATTATTTATATACACATATGCATTTCCCAAAGTTATCATGTATGTAGCTTCTCTTTCATACACTACTATTTGTATTTCATCTGGTAGTTTTCTATTTATTTCTACCTTATCTATGTATGCATTTTGTTTTATATTATCTATTATATTACTTGTCCTAAAGTTAAAAATATTTTGATCTATACTTAGTTCTGATAAACTTATTATTGTTTCTGACGATATTTTGAAATTTCCAGTAACACTAATATTTTTTATATTAAATATTGGAGATAGCATGGCATATGCAATTCCAGCTATTACTATTCCTACAAGTGTTAACCATTTAATAATTTTAAATATTAGTTTTCTTCGTTTTTTTGAAATTTGTTGTTTTTTAGTCAATTTTTTAGTCTTGGATTTATCTGTTTTGCTACTTTTTTTATTTTTCGGATTATTTTTTCTAATATCAAAATTATCATAATCTTCGTCATTATCGTAATTTTGCATATATTTTGATTTGATTATAAGTTCTGGTTCTTCTGCTTTACCATTTTTCTTTTTTCCAATATTCCTGTTTTTTTCTTTATTTTTTTGTTTATTTCGCTCCCTATTTCTTTCTTTTATCTTTTTATCTGAAGTTTTACTTTTTTTATTGTTTTTATCATTTTGGTGTTTAAAATCTTCTGTTGGCTTATCATCAATTCTTCTTAAACCTATAACAATTTCTTCATCAAAACTAAATTTTTCGTCTTTTGTTCTTTCATTAGACTTATCTGTTTTATTTTTAATATTTTTTCTTGACTTATTTTTCATAGACTTTTCATTAGTCAATTTTGGCATTTTCCCACCTTCTTTTAATGCATATTAATTTCTAGACTCAGTTTATTTTAACATATAGTATTTAATTTTCTTTTTTAATTATAATGCTTGCTCCTAGATTTCTTAATTTTTTATCTAGATTTTCATAACCTCTTAATATATGTTCAATATTTGTAATTTCAGTTTTTCCTCTTGCTACCAGTGCTGCTGTTACCATAGCTGCTCCGCCTCTTAAATCTGTGCTATTTACTTTGCTACCAGTTAATTTTCTTACTCCTTTGACAATAGCAGTTTTGCCCTCTATTGTTATTTTCGCTCCCATTTTTTTGAGTTCGGCCATATATTTATATCTATTTTCAAATATATTTTCTACTATAACTGAAGTTCCTCTCGCTATGGTGAGCATACTTGCAAATACAGATTGCATATCTGTAGGGAATCCTGGATATGGCATTGTTTTTATATCTACTGCTTTTAATTTTCTTGGTGCTTCTAGATATATGCTATTTTTTTCTTTTTCTATCTTACAACCACTTTCTTCTAACTTACTTATTATGGGGCTAATGTTTTCTATTTTAACATTATTTAGTTTTAGTTTCCCACCAGTTACTGCCACCATACAAAGTAGACTACCTGCTTCTATTCTATCAGGCATAATATTATAACTAATATCCTTTAATTTTTTTACTCCTGTTATTTTAATATTACTTGTTCCGGCTCCTTCAATCTTAGCACCCATTTTATTCAAGCAGTTAGACAAATCAACAATTTCTGGTTCCATAGCAGCATTTGTGATATTAGTCACTCCTTCTGCATATACAGATGCTAAAATAATATTTTCCGTTGCTCCTACGCTTGGAAAATCTAAATCAATATTTGCCCCTATTATTTTATCACATTTACATACAATAAATCCAGCATTTTCTGTAATATTTATTCCTAATTTTTCAAAACTTTTTAAATGAAGGTCAATTGGTCTTGCTCCAATATCACATCCACCTGTTTGTGATAGTTTGTGGATACATAAATTTCAAATGGAATGCTAGCCCTCCATTTTCATAGAGTTCTTTATACATTTCATCTGTTAAATTATATTCTTG
>CALXVO010000031.1 GCA_944392065.1 uncultured Clostridia bacterium
GAACACATCTCTTGGTAGCCTAAAAGTTGCCACTTTTAGTTCATAATATATGATTACTAACAAAATTAGAAGTAATACAAAAAATAATATTATCATAGTTGCTCCCTTTATTATATGAATTTTATTTATTTCTATTGTTTAGTAGATTATTAGTTTAACAAAATACTTGTTAAGTAATACGCTATGTGCCATATAATCTTATTAATAATACCATACTATTTTTTTGATAGCAAATTTTTGCAAAAATTAAAATACTTCTTAGAACTTTTTTGTTGTATATGGAAAAATAGTTAGAAATACTAAAATGTCAATGGAAAATTCGATTTTTCCTATACAATAAGAAATACCCATAAGTAAGCAACTTTCTTACAAATGAGTATTTTTATTTTATATATTAAATTTCTTTGTAATAATTAGAATAGGCTTTTATTTTATGCAGTTGGTTTTGTTGTAACATGGTCTGTACCACAGCTATTAAACATATTATTAGTATTAGCTTGTGAATCTGACCAATTTGGTCCTACATATATTATTGTTAGACCTCTGCACAAAGCAAACATGGAACTCATATCTGTTACATTACTTGTGTCAAATCCACTTACATCTAATTCTGTTAGGCCTCCACAATCAGAAAACATGTTTCTCATATATGTTACATTACTTGTGTCAAATCCACTTACATCTAATTCTGTTAGGCCTGTACTAGTAAACATGCCACTCATATCTGTTACATTACTTGTGTCAAATCTACTTACATCTAATTTTGTTAGGCTTCTGCAACTATGAAACATTTCACTCATATTTATTACATTGCTTGTATCAAATCCACTTACATCTAATTCTGTTAGGTCTCCACAACCCCTAAACATTGCGCCCATATCTGTTACATTACTTGTATCAAATTCACTTACGTCTAGTTCTGTTAGACCTTCACACCAAGCAAACATTTCACTCATATCTGTTACATTACTTGTGTCAAATCCACTTACATCTAATTCTGTTAGGCCATTACAAGACATAAACATGCTATTCATGTCTGTTACATTACTTGTGTCAAATCCACTTACGTCTAATTCTGTTAGGGCTACACAACCATTAAACATCATAGACATATCCAACGTGTTTTCAGTCTTTATTCTTTCTATATTTTCTATTTTCTCTAGTGCTAGTAAGGCACCAAACCAGCAACTTGTATATACTGGTGCTATTTCATCAACAATTTTTACTGTTTTTATTGTATCATTCATATATTTTGATGCTTCGTCTAACCAAGGTGGTAAAAACATAGTAAAAGTTTCTTTATCAAAATAATAATGATTTCCACTTATATCTCCATAACTTTCTTTAAATGTTAGTTCTTCAGATGTATCTTCAAAATTTTCATTGCTAGATAATTCTAATACATCTCCACTTCCGTCTTTATATGTGTATAATTTTGCATAAACTTTTGTTGGTTCTACCTTTTTGCCATTTATTAACTCATCTAAGTAACTTTCCACATTTGCCATTGATTCATCCGTATATTTTGTATCATTTGCATAATAATCTCTTGCATCTTCTGCCCTTTTTATTAATCCATTGTTTCCAAATGCAAAGTTTATTGCTACTGTGGCTAAGATTATTAAGATAATTATTGTAATTACAAGAGCAACTAGAGTAATGCCTTTCTCATTTTTTATTATATTAAAATTAATTTTTTGCCCATTACTATTATCCCTCATTATTCTTCTTCCTTTCTGCTCTTGCTCTGTTCTAATTATTGTTTCTCGCATTTTTATTTCTCCCTTCCTTTGTGTATTTTATATTTTTTGCATTTTTTATTGCACTACATTACATAATTTAATTTTATCCCATCAATGATTTTTTTTCAATCTTTTTGATAAAACTTAACAGAATTGTAATAAAATTGTAATATTTCTGTAACATTTCTTAATGTTATTTATTGTTTTAACAGAATTTTGACATAGTCAAAACTATAATTATCTTTTAACTCGATTTCCTAATTTTAATCAAATATTTTTTAAAAACTTGGCAAAACTATTACTATATTATTAACTAAATTTTAAAAAATATTTCTTATTCACAGTATTATGTGCTAAAAATCTTCGATATATGATTTGTTTTAAATAGTTCTATGTAGCACATTTTATCCTGTGATTCAAAAGATTATTTTGCAAATTTAAAAATTATATGGAGGTCACAATGAATAAAAAATGGATAATTGGTATAATAATATTACTTATAATAGGTGGAATTCTTTTATATATCTTCTTTGGGAATACATCTAATAATCAGCCAAGTGAGTACACACCTAGTAGAACATCTGCTAATACTACTCTTGCAGATGATAGTGCAAATAATAATAGTCCTAACTCAAATGATACAAATAATATAAGCAATGAACAAGCTAATGAACAAAATCAAAACAGGACTACTCAAAAGACAAAAGTTAGTAGCTTTTCTACTCCAATTGTAGATGACCATGAAAACAGAATTACCAATATAAAAATCACTTGTTCTCGTATTAGTGGAACAAAAGTAAAAGCAGGTGAAGAATTTTCTTTTTGTGATGTAGTAGGTCAGCCAAGTGCAGAAGATGGATATAAAGAGGCACATGCTTTTGTTGATGGAGAAGTAGTTAATGCAATTGGCGGTGGAAATTGCCAGGTAAGTACCACTATTTATAATGCTGCTAAAAAGATAGATGGTGTAGAAATAACCGAAAGACATGAACATGGTAAAGAAGTAGGATATATTGAAATGGGAAAAGATGCTACTGTTGCTTATGATTACTATGATTTAAAATTTGAAAACCACAATGACTTTACATTAGAATTAGAAGCTTATATAAAAAATGATAAGGTTTGCGTGGACATTTACAAGATTCTTTAGTGCAAAAGGGGACGGGCTTGTTTTGCACAATTATTAATTGAACTTTTCTAGTAGCTTATGTATTTTTTCTTTTTAGTCGAAGTGCTTAAGGTGGGGACCAACAAGTTACAGTCTGTAGAACATTTACTTATATAGAAAAACTTATTTTAGTTAAGATTAAAAAGTTAATTTTTATAATTTTTCTTACAGACTGTTACGCAGTTGGGGGCCGAAGACTAAAAATAAAAAATACATAAGCTACTAGAAGAATTTACAACCTTTATTGTGCAAAACAAGCCCGTCCCCTTTTGCACAATCATCTACTTACTAAATAAATTATACTCTGTGTATCATCTTGTTGATCTAATAAAACTTCATAGTTGGTAAATCCAGTATACTCCAAAATTTTATTTAAAGTATCTTCTACATTCATCCATTTCTTTATGGTTAGTATAAATTTATCTTGACTTTGTAGTTCTTCATCCGCTGTTAAGAAATCTAATTTATCATAGTTCATATTTATGATAATAGATTTATTGTATATCATAAACTCTGGCATGCTAGTAAGATATGTAAATGCATTATCTACCGCATATACAAAATCTAAATCTTTATATTCTTCTGCTATTTTAGTATAGTTGCTATATCCTGTATACAAATATTTTGGTTTATTAGTAATCATTCCATTTACCGTTATTACTAAGGTAATACATATTGTAACAATAGAAGCTACTTTTTTATTTTTAAAGATTCGATAAATTCCTAATACAAATAGTATTGCTATTTCTGGAAGTATTAACATCAAATAGCGAACCCCATATTTTGCTTCCACACTTGGTGCCATTTTAGCAATAAATAGGAAGTAAAGCGCAGTTGGTACTAATATTAAAATATATTGGTACCATTTTTCTATTTTTTGTTTTTTTACTTTTTTCAAAATGATTGCTGCTAAAATTCCAATTACTCCAAGTGCTAAAATAATAATCATGAAAATATTATTAATACTAAAGCTTTCTGCAAGGATTTTTAGGTAAAATACCAATCCTTCTGCTAGTGAAATGCCATTGCTTGCTGCTCTTGCTCCTCGATAAGAGAAGAAAATATGATATATAGAAGCTGGGAAAAGAATAATTCCTACAATAGCAGTAACAACATGAATTAGAATATATCTACGAAGCACCCTATATTCTTTTTTGTAGATCATTCGTATACACATTAGGATAAAAATAAATAATGCAAATATACAGAAATAGTACTGTGTTAAAAATCCTAATAGAACCGTAAAGAATAATTTCCATTTATCTCTCTTGGTTATTTCTAAATTATGTTTTAGTATTCGTAAATTTAGGTATAAATACATTAATCCAAAGAAAGTTATCATAGCATACATTCGTAAAAAGATTGCCGTAGAAGCTGCACCCATACTTAATCCATAGGAAAGAATAGCAAGTAAGCCTAAATACTTTTTATCAAATAAGATAAATATTTTTCTTATGGTATAGCATGTTAATATCATGAATACTAAATTTATAGCAAAAATAATATATTTTGAAAATACTCCATATGCAATACTAGATACAAAATGAACCAATATGTAAAACAATGGTGGATGCACATCTCTAGATTGATTATAATAAACCGAGAGGTAATTAAATACATCTCCTTCCCCTATGGTAGCATATTCTTTTGCATCTTCACTGGTCTTCCATTCTGGCTTATCTGCACTCTGAATAGCAGAAGCTTTTTCCGAAAACTCATCTGGATGATTCAAATAATATCCTATATTATCAATCGTTTTTCCTATACTATCTCCTATAATGTATTGTTCTATGGTTCTATTTAAAAAATCCGACTTTGCTGCTGCTTGAAATACATTATCCCATTTATAATTGGATGAGCCATACGAGAATATTTCATCTTCGTGAAAACCTTCTTTTTGTCCTATCCAATAAAACATAAAAATAGCAACAATTGCAATTACTAGTACTGTTAAAACATTATATCCTGTTTTACTTTTTAATTTTTCTAACATAACATCTTCTCCTTTGTCGTTACAGGGACAGGCCAAAAAACGACAACTTTGTCGTTTTGGGGACAGACCTCGTAATTTTTCTCTTATTTTCAAAAAAATTATACCACAAAGGATTAGCTCTGGCAATGCTAATTGTGGAAACTATAAATAAATCGTAACATAGTAAACCAATTTCGATACACATAAGATGCAATACTAAAGAAAGTTTTCTTTTCCACTGAGGTTTCTGCTACAATATTCGTTCTTCCCACTTCTTCTCCATTTAGTGTGTAAACAATTTCTCCTACTTTTTGTCCTTCTGCAATAGGAGCTGCCAAATTTTCTTCTAAACGAATAGTTTGCTCTATATTTTTATCTTCTCCCTTTTTTACCAAAATTCCTACATCATTTTCTAACGACAAGTTTACTTTAGAAGTAACTCCTTTGGTTACAGTAGCTTCTTTTAAAATGTCTCCTCCTCTAGCTAATTGTTTATATTGATAATTACTAAATCCATAGTCTAATAACTTTTGTGCTTCTGCGAAACGTACTTTTGTGCTTGGTGCCTTCATAATAACTGCAATTAGCGATAATCCATCTCTCGTTGCACTTGCTGATAAGTTATATAACGCCACAGAGGTAGAGCCTGTTTTTAATCCAGTAGCCCCTTTATAGTTTCGGATAAGTTTGTTGGTATTTACTAATTCTGACTCTCCATCTCTTAACGTATCCATCCAAATAGTTGTGTAATTTAATATGGTAGGATGGTTGTTTAGTAGTTCCCTGGACATTAATGCAATATCATAAGCCGATGTCACATGACCATCTTCATCAATTCCATGACAATTTTTAAAAGTAGTATCGTTCATTCCTAATTCTTTGGCTCTTGCATTCATTTTCTCAACAAATGCTTCCCCACTTCCGCATAAATATTCTGCCATTGCTACTGTACAGTCATTTGCACTTACCACACAAATGGCTTTTAACATTTCATCTACGGTAAGTTCTTCTCCTACCTCAAGCCATATTTGTGAACCTCCCATTCCTGCTGCTGTCTCTGAACATGGTACTTTATCTTCTAATGTTATTTGTCCCGAATCCAAGGCTTCCATGATTAAAAGTAAGCTCATTACCTTAGTAACACTAGCTGGCCTTAATTGTTCATGAGGGTTATGCTCATATAGTACTTCTCCTGTTTTTTGTTCTATTAATATAGCGCCACCCGATTCTAAATTTAAACTATTGCTATTATCTTCAGAAGCATTCTTATTTTCCTCTGAACTCTCTGTTGCAGCTGTCTCTTCTGACTCTTCTACTTCTGTTTCATTCGTTCCTTGTATATTTTGCTGTGTAGCATTGCTGTTTGAGGATGTTGCATTCGTATCTACACTGTTTTGTGCATTACTATTTACTTGGTCATTCTGTACATTTGCATTTGTTTCTGATGTTAATGGTTCCGTTTCAGATGACCACACATATAGTGCTTCATCGGTTGCAAGCACTACCGAAAAAGTAAAAATAGTTATAAAGATTAATGTGAAACTTACAATTTTTATTATTTTTTTATTTATAAGCATAAAAACCTCCATTTATTTTCTCTTAATAGCAATTAGCTAACCAAAGAAAAAACTCCAAAATATATTTTATTACCATTATATTTTGGAGTTTTTTCCTTTATTCCAAAAGAATATATTTTTATATCTTAAATACTAATCTATTGAAATTTTATTCTTCTTCATCAAAATTATTGTTCTCATCTGTTTCATCATATTCATAATCATAATCTATTGGAGCCACTGTAGTTTGTCCATTATTTGACTGATTATGACCCATTTTGCTTCTTCTTGGACGTATTCTACTTGCATTTTGTATGGTTTCTGTTAAATTATCTATGGTTTCTTTTGCTTCTTTATGCTCTCTTTCCGCACGTTTTGCTTCTTCCTTTTTTTCCTCTTTTTTATTTTGCATTGACTTATTTAAGTAACAATTTACTTTTTCCATTAAATCTGGAATATAGTCCATCAATTTATCTATTGCAGAAGAATGGTTAATAGGAAGTAATTTCACATTATTAGTACTAACTACTAAAAACGCAACTGGCGAAATACTTACTCCTGCACCTGCTCCACCTCCAAATGGTAATCGATATTGGATAGCCTCTTCTTTATCTTTCTTTGTATATTCATCTAAAGTCTCTCCACTAAACTCACTTCCACCTGCAGCAAAGCCAAATCCTACTTTTGATATTGGTATAATTACCATGTTGTTACTAGTTTCTATTGGTTCCCCTATAATGGTATTTACATCTACCATATCTTGTATGCTATTCATCGCGGTTTGCATAAGACCTTCTATTGGATGTTCACTCATTTTATCTACTCTCCTTTATTTTTATTTCATATATTGATAATATGTACCAATTTATTTAGATTTATACATTTTTTATTAAATTAGATTCAGTATTTTATTAGAAATCACATGACTTTTCTGCTAGATGCTTAAGATTGAAGTGAAGATATTTTATCTGTTATTTTATTAACTCTAATTTTGTTCTTTGCTTTCGTTTTTTCTTTTTTTGATTTATATATTTTATACACACTATTTAATACATTTATCATTTTTATTTCTATAATAGTTCCCAATTTTATATGATACATGTTTTGGTTGTATACTGGTTCTATTTTATACTTTATATTTCCAATATTCTTTTTTTCTGTAACATGTGGCAATACTATGCAAATAAAAGTACAAAATATTGGCACGATATAGCTTGTTAGGATTACATCCTCTATTCCTAATTTCAGTTTTAAATTTAAATGTGTTAATTTTGGCTTAATATTAATAATTTCGCGTATGTCCGAAGGTTTTATATTTTTTTCTAATTCTTTGATATCTATTCTTTCTAAATGCATTTTGGTATACATTTTTCGCATTTTTGCATTATTGAGTCGAATAGAAATCCATTTTAATTTATTTAATAGAATAAGAGAAATTATAATTTCGTAATTAGGTTCTATATGCTTTTTATTAGAAAGTTCAAAATCTTTCACTTTAACTCGTATGGTAGAAAGTAGAAGCAATATTACTATTAGCATAATTAGAATGATTATTAAACATAAAAATAAAACTAATATCATACATAACCTCCTTTTTGGATAATGCTTTCGTTTTTTGTCAATTACTTACATTATAGGTAGAGTCATTTAATATTAGTTTTACCATTTTTTTATTTTTTAAACAAAAGAAAAGTGTGCGTTAACGAAAGCAAAGCTTTTAGGGCGCACTTTTGTAGCATTTTGCTTCGCGAATAGAATATGCACAGCCCAAGGCAACTTAGGCCTTTTGTATACGAA
Source organism: uncultured Clostridia bacterium (assembly GCA_944392065.1). GTDB lineage: Bacteria > Bacillota > Clostridia > TANB77 > CAG-508 > CALXVA01. The sequence continues at coordinate 8,236 of CALXVO010000031.1, forward strand.
AAAGTCGCTAAAAATACTGAAATATTAAATAAAAAGTTGATTTTTTCCTATAGAATAAGAAATGCTTTTAACTAATTTTTTTACTATTTTTCTCTACTGTGATGTCTCCAAACAATTCTTCTTGACTTGTTAACACTTTACTTCTTCTAGAAAGTTCTAATAAGCCTGTAAAAGCTGTTACAATTTCTGTCTTTGAGCATTTTTGCTTTGGGAAAAGTTTATTAAAAACAAATTTCTTTTGATGTAGCAATGTTTTAAACATAGTTTTTACTTTGTCAGCAACCGTATAGGTTTCTGTAATCGCTATTTTCTCAATATTTTTAGCATTTTGATTCAACCTAGAAGCATTTTTTTCTACTATTTGTGTATATGTTTCAGGTATTAATTCTTTTTTATATTCTCTCTCTAATTTCTGTTTTGGAAGTTCAATAATTTCTGGCAACTTAAATACTACATTACTACTGTTTGTATACATTTCACGCAACGTTTTTGTTATTTCTTTGTATTTTTTGTATTCTATTATTCTTTGGATTAATTCTTCTTCAGTAAGTTCTTTTTCATCTTCCACTTGATTTGGTAATAAATTCTTAGATTTTAAATATAGAAGTGTAGATGCCATCACTAGAAATTCGCTGGTTATTTCTAAATTCATTTTTTCCATTTCATTAATATACTCAATATATTGATCCGTAATTTCACTTAAGTTAATATCATAAATATCCATTTTGTTTTTATCTATCAAATGGCATAACAAATCAAGAGGGCCTTCAAAATTCTCTAGCTTAATTTTATATTTATTAGTTTCTAATGTTAATACATTTTGCATGCTTTTTCCTCACTTTTACTGTAGTTTTTCCATTATAATAATGATACATATTTTATTGATTTAGCATCTCAATTGCTTCTTTTACTAAATCGATTCTATATCCTTTTTTTAATAAATATTGTATTAGTGCTTGCTCTTCCAAACTGTTTTGCTTTTTTAAAATAATATTTTTTGCCGAATTTATTTCATATTCTTCTAATTCATCCGCATGATAATCGATATATTCTTCAAGAGCCTTTGCATCTATTCCTTTTGACTGTAGTTTATAACTTAATTCTTTTACAGATAAATTATTTAAATTCATAAACTCAGCAATTGCTCTTTCCACATAATTTTTATCATTAATATATCCTATTTCTTTTAAATTTTCTATTACATCTTCTAACAAGTCTTGGTCTTCTTCGGAAAATTTTCTTCTTACTTCTTTTTCTGTTCTCTTTTTATACATTATATATTTTAATACTTTTGTTTTTAATTTATCCAAACTTTCTAATTGTTCAATTTCTGTCATGAAGTTTTCTCCTTGTTATTTTTAATCATCCTATACTAAATTTTGAAAAGAATTTAAAAGATTGGAAAATAATTGCTGCTTTAACTAGGCAAACTAGCTAGAAAACCAGAGGCGTGCTTGGGTAGCAGTAACAAAGGATTTTCGAAGCGACGTTGCCACCAAGTTAAAACACAATTATTTTTCAATCGCCCTATTCTTCTGGTTCAGTATCTTGCTCTTCATCCACCTCTTCATCGCCCAAACTCTTTTCGAATGCCGCATTAAAATTATCTCTAATTTTCTTTTCTACTTCATCTGCTACATCTGGATTATCTGCTAAGTATTTTTTCACATTTTCTCTACCTTGTCCAATTCTTTCTCCATTATAGCTAAACCACGAACCTGATTTTTCTATTATATCTAGATTTACAGCAATATCCAATATATTTCCTTCTTTTGAAATTCCTTTACCATATACAATATCAAATTCTGCTTCTCTAAATGGTGGTGCAACTTTATTTTTTACTACTTTAACTTTAGCTCTATTTCCTATTACTTCTCCATCTTGCTTAATATTTTCTATTTTTCTAATATCTAATCTTACTGACGCATAATATTTTAGTGCTCTACCTCCTGCGGTTGTTTCTGGATTTCCAAACATTACTCCTACTTTTTCTCTTAATTGATTAATAAATATAACTACTGCTTTTGATTTATTTATTACACCTGCTAATTTTCTCAATGCCTGTGACATAAGTCTTGCTTGTAAACCAACATGTGCATCTCCCATATCTCCATCAATTTCTGCTTTTGGAACTAAAGCTGCAACAGAATCTATAACTATTATATCTATTGCTCCACTTCTTACTAAAGCTTCTGTTATTTCTAATGCTTGTTCGCCAGTATCTGGTTGTGAAACAATTAGGTTATCTATATCTACTCCAAGATGCTTTGAATACACAGGATCTAGTGCATGCTCTGCATCGATAAATGCTGCGTCTCCTCCTAATTTTTGTGCTTCTGCTATCATATGTAAAGCAAGTGTTGTTTTACCAGAAGACTCTGGTCCATATATTTCTACTATTCTTCCTCTAGGAATACCACCTATTCCTAAAGCAATATCTAAGCTAAGAGCGCCTGTTGGAATTGCTTCTACTTCCATTGCTCCATAATCTCCTAATTTCATGACAGAACCTTTACCAAATTGTTTTTCAATTTGTCCTAATGCTGCCTCTAATGCTCTCATTTTTTCTGGGTTTTGATTACTCATTTATTTTTCCTCCTATCAATGTTTAAGATAATAATTCTATCTTTTATTTTTCTAAACAACTGTTTGTATTATATACTATTTTTTTTATTTGTCAAGAACTTTTTTAAATTTTTCTTTTGTTTATTTTTTATGTTGTTATTGTTCAGTGTAGAATTTAATTTTACATCTATGTCTTAGTAGTATGTATATTTAGAAAATTTTTGAAGTACTGCGCAGCGACCAAACGAGCTTTGTAAAAGCGAGTGCGATTTGGAGCAAACGAGTGGCCTTAAAAAATTTTATTTTTT
>CALXVO010000032.1 GCA_944392065.1 uncultured Clostridia bacterium
TACAAATCAAACAATAGACATTAAATTCATTAAAGGGACAGGAAAAGAAACAGTAGATGGAACACCATGTAAATACGCAAGTGAAAACCCAACAGCAGACGAATATATTGTACACCCAGCATTTACAGATGAAGAAGAAAATGGCGGATGGGATAGCCAAATAGCTGGAATCTGGGTAGGAAAATATGAAACAAGTTCAGTAGAAGGAAATAGTAATAGTACAAGTGGAGATAATATAACAACAAAAACAGCACAAGTAAGACCAGGAGTAAGTAGTTGGAGATATATAGAAATAGGAAACATGTTTACAGTAGCAAAAGCATATGCACCAAACTTAGAAAGCCATATGTTAAAAAATAGTGAATGGGGAGCTGTAGCATATCTAACAGAAAGTAAGTATGGAAGAAACGGAACTGAGGTAACAATAAATAATAACGGAACAACTTATTTCACAGGTGGAGGAGACAATAATGCATATGTAACAAAAACAAATCAAAGCTCAACAGGAAATGTATATGGAATATACGATTTATCTGGAAACGCCAGTGAATATGTAGCAGCAGGATATGTAAATAAAAGTGAAATAGAAACAACAAATGGAAGTACAAAATATGCAACAGTTTATGATGGAACAAGTGCAAGCACAGCATATAAATATGGAGATGCAACCAACGAAACAAGTGGTTGGCATTCAGATGATGCTTTCTTTGTGTACTCGCAAGGCCCTTTCTTCGTTCGTGGTGGTCTCTATAGCGATGGTGATAGCGCGGGTGTTTTCTACTTCCGCAGCAACAATCGGTTACAACAGCTACGGCCGCTACTCATTCCGTTTGGCTCTAGTAGTGTAATGTGATATCCGCCATTTGAGCAACATAAAAAGTCAACAAAAACATTAGGAAAGAATACCAAAACTAGAACAATAGCATGGTTTTCGTGCAGGCTGAAAGCTAGCGCGAAAACCCGCGCTTTGAGCTTGTAAAGTCTAGTGTGTAAATTTTTTAAATATATATAGAGAGAAAGTGACGTGATGGTACAAATCACGTCAATTTTTACATATTCTAATCTATAGAAAAAATATTCACAATATCCAATTACTTATTCTCTTGAACTCCTGCTATTTTCATTTTTATTAGATGTATTACACAACTTATCGTACTCTTTGCATTTTATTTTATACTCCATTTGTTGTGCTAAATATCTATAATACATATATGCTTGCTCATATTGTATCATTGGATTAAACATAGGATTTTCTCCCATATTAGAATCAAAATTGTTGTCATAACTATATGGTGGCATTCCATAAAAATTATTCATATTATCCATATTTCTATCCATATATAAATCACTCCTATATATTAATTATAATTTTGTATTTTTATAAATTACCTTATAACCAATAAAATCATTTAATAATATATATTCAAATAATTTGTTAATAATAACAAAATACATATAAATTTTTAGCTAAAAACCTTTCTTATATAACTTCTTAAATAAAGAAAAAATACTAAATACTATTATAACGCCAATCACAAACACTCCAAGATTATAGAAATACGAATAAAAAACATTTGTCACATTTGATAAAGAGTTAAGACTAGTAGCATTGGAAATTGATGTTTCTACAATATCTAGATTAACAAAAGGAATAAATTTTAAAGCTAAAGATGTATAAATACTAGCAAAAATACCTTGCATTAACTTCCCTAAAAAATATTTTTTCATAGATAAATCTGTTTTAGCTACAATGCTAAATACCTGTAATAGTACAGAAAAACCACCAAATCCAAGTAAAAAGGCACAAAGAACAATATTTTGAGAAATAGCCTTTATGTGTATACTAGATACTAAGTTAACTCCATTTGTAAGTTCCAATATGCCAGAAAGCAGAGGTTTTGAAAAGTTTAAATCAAACCCGAAAAAAGCTAAAATAGGGTTAAAAAATTTGCTTAATAAATCTAAAGTATGTGTCTGATTTAAAATTGATATAATAACGGAAAAAATTACAACAAAACCGCCGATTAACAGAATTGTAGAAATACTGTTATTAATACTGTTAGCTAACACCTCGCCTAGATTTTTAAAAGTAACAGAATTTGTTTTAGAATTTGTAGCCTGTGGTTTAAATCTTTTTTCTGTGTTTTTATCAATTGGATTAATTCCATTTATATTATTCTTAGAATTCAAATCTCTCCTGCTCCTAAATTTGTTATCCAAAATTATATTTTGCTTTCTAAACTTTTCATCCTCTTTTTTAGAGAACTTACCTAAAATAATTCCAACAGTAATACAAGACAAAATATGTGTGCAAAGAAGTAGTAGACCAGTTTTGGTATCACCAAAAAGTCCAATTCCCACACTACTTAATATAAAGAGTGGTCCAGAATTATTTGTAAAAGCAAGAAGTCTTTCTCCTTCACCTTTTGTAACAAGTCCATTATCTCTAAAATCAGACACAACTTTAGCTCCAACAGGATAACCACTAATAAGCCCCATTACAAAAGCAAAGCCACCAATTCCAGGAACATTGAAAAGCGGTCTCATTAGTTTATCTAGAATTTTTCCAGTAAAACTTACTACTTTTGTATGAGAAAGTAAGTTAGTAATAACAAAAAACGGAAAAAGAGAAGGAACAACACAAGTTGCCCATAACGTAAGAACATTAGTTGCAGCAATGAGATTAGATTTAGAAAATACAACTAAGCAAATTGCAATTATAACAAAAATGCAAGGTAATATATTTCGCCTGAAAGAAAGAAATATAAATTTCATAAACTTCACCTAGTAATAAATATGCATAGAGGAATAAAGATATGTTTTCCCTAATTGGGGACAGGCACCATTTAGGAAAAATCAGAAAAAAGGGACAGACTTGAAATAGAAAAAGAACAAAGCCTGTCCCTTTTTAGGGAAAATCAGAAAAAAAAGCCTGTCCCCAATTAGGAATACTATCTTTTATGAAGAAAAAATAATAGATTATGAATTAGGAAAAAAGCTATTAGAACAATATAAAGAAATACCAAAGTTTATTATAGAAAATCATAACAACATAGAAGAAATGCGTAAAAAAGAGAACAAAGAATTCCCAAAAATGAAAAGAAATCTAATAATAGGAATTAGAAAAACACACAGGTTTGTACCAAATAATAAGATATCAGATTATTTAGTGCCATATACTTCATCTGGTTGTACAGCCATGTGTTTATATTGCTATTTGGTATGCAATTACAACAAATGTGCTTATTTAAGGATATTTGTAAATCGAGAGGAAATGCTTGAAAAAATTATAAAATATGCAAATGAAAGTGATAAAGAATTGGTAATTGAAATTGGAAGTAATAGTGATTTGATTTTGGAAAATTCTATAACAGGTAATTTAAAATGGACAATTGAAAATTTTAGCAAAGCAAAAAAAGGATATATCACTTTCCCTACAAAGTTTGATATGGTTGATGGTATATTAGATGTCAAAGGAAAAGAAAAAGTGATTATAAGAATGAGTGTTAATCCTAAAGAAATAATACAAAAAATAGAAATGGGAACGTCTTCACTAGAAAATAGAGTAAAAGCCATTAATAAATTAAAAGAAGCTGGGTATAAAGTGGGAATCCTCATTGCACCTGTTATTTTTGTGGAAAATTGGGAAAGATTATATGAAGAATTGATTATATACCTAAAAGAAAACATAAGTGAAAAAGCAAAACAAGATGTTTTCTTTGAAGTGATTTTTATGACATATAGCTATATTCATAGAAAAATAAATGAAGAAGCATTTCCAAATGCCATTAATTTATATAATCCGGATTTAATGACAGGAAGAGGGAAAGGAAAATACACATATAAACAAGAACAAAGAAAAAGAGGAGAAGAGCATATAAAGAAGTTACTAGACAAATATTTTCCAGAAAATAGAATTGTGTATTTTAGTTAAAATATTGAATAAAAATGTTTATTTTATAAAAATGTATGATATAATTTTGAAGTAAATAAATTTAGACAAAATAAATTAAATAAATTACAGGGGGAAGCCCGTCCCTATTTGTTGATTTTTTCTAATTGAGGCCTGTCCCGAATTTAGAAAAAAGTGGACGAATACGCCTGTCCCCAATTGGTAACAAAGGAGAATGTTAAAATGTACGAAAAAGAGTGTACTAGTAGTGTAGAAGAGTTTATAAAAGAAAATAATTTTAAGAAAAGAGGGCTTACCACAGAGGAAGCAAGAAATAATCTAGCTAAATATGGAAAAAATGAAATGAGGCAGAAAAAGCCGAAACAATGGTATAATTATCTTTTGGAAAGCTTATTTAGCACTTTTAATTTAATTTTACTAGGAATTATTGTAGTACTTTTTTATACAGATGTAATATTATCAGAGCCACCAAATTATGCAAACATAGTAGTAATTCTTATTTTAATTACAGCAAGTACATTATTAGAGTTTGTGGAAGTATTTCGTTCGAATAAAGCGGCAGAAAAACTAAAAAGTTTGGTTTCAGCAAAAGCTGAAGTAATTAGAAACGGAAAAGAAACAAAAATTCTTTCTTCTGATGTTACCGTGGGAGATGTTGTACTATTAAATGCAGGTGATTTGATTCCGGCAGATTTAAGAATAATAGAGTCAAGTGATTTATATATTAACCAATCTTCCCTAACAGGAGAAAGTGATTCTGTTAAAAAACTTGCAGAATCAGAGCAAAAAGGAAAAATTGAAGATATAACAGATTTAGATACTATTTGCTTCATGGGAACAAATGTAATAAGTGGATCTGCAAAAGGTATTGTAATTAAGGTAGGAGATAGCACCTATTTTGGTAAAATTGCAGATACAATTACAGACGAAAAGCCTAAAACAGCTTTCCAAAAGGGAATTGACAGTGTAAGTAAACTTCTAATTCGTTTTATGACAGTGCTAATACCAATTACATTTATTGCAAATGCAGCAAAACATGGTACTATTACTGCTTTTACATTTGCGGTAGCAATCGCAATAGGAATTACGCCACTTCTTTTGCCTGTTATTTTATCGTCTAGTTTGGCAAAGGGTGCAACTAGAATGTCAAAGAAAAAGACAATTGTTAAAAGACTAGACAGCATACAAAGTTTTGGAGCAATGAATATTTTATGTACCGATAAAACAGGTACACTAACAGAGGATAAAATTGTACTAGAAAAATATCTAAACATTAAGGGAGAAGAGGATACTAGAGTATTAAAACATGCTTTCTTAAATGCATATTTTCAAACTGGGTTAGAAGGAAGCATTGATGAAGCAGTTGTAAAAAGAGTGAAAAAAACAGAACTAAAAGGAGTAGAAGAAAATTATGAAAAAATAGATGAAATACCATTTGATTTTTCAAGAAGAAGATTATCAGTTGTTGTATCAGATGGAAAAAAGAAACAGATGATTACCAAAGGCGCTGTAGAAGAAATTTTAAGTATATGCACCATGGTAGATTATAAAGGAGAAGTTTCGGAGATTACCAAAGATATAAAACAAAGCATCTTAGAGATTACAAAAGATTTAAACAAGCAGGGACTTAGAGTAGTTGCAGTAGCACAAAAAAATGATATAGAGAATGTAAAAGATTTTTCGGTAAAAGATGAATCTAAAATGGTTTTGATTGGATTTATTGGATTCCTAGATCCTCCAAAGAAAAGTGCTAAAGGAGCGATCGAAAGGCTTAATAAAGACGGAATAAGAGTAATTGTCCTCACAGGGGACAATGAATATGTAACAAAGGCAATATGTGATAAAGTAAATATTAATACAGATAAAATTATATTGGGCAGCAAGGTAGAAAAGCTTTCAGATGCTGCACTTCGAAGAAATTTGAAGAAAACTAATGTATTTGCAAAGCTTTCTCCTATTCAAAAAGCAAGAATTATACGTGTACTAAAGGACGCAGGAAATGTAGTAGGCTATATGGGAGATGGCATTAATGATGCACCATCAATGCACAACGCAGAAGTGGGAATATCTGTGGATACTGCGGTAGATATAACAAAAGAAACTGCAGATATCATTTTACTAGAAAAAGATTTAGATGTGCTTACAGATGGAGTAATTGAAGGAAGAAAAACATTTGGAAACTTACAAAAATATATTAAAATGGCTGTTAGTTTTAATTTCGGTGAAGTCCTTTCTGTATTAATAGCAAGTGTGTTATTACCATTTTTCCCAATCACACCAATTCAGCTTTTAGTACAAAGTTTAATTTATGATATAGGACAACTTTCGATACCATATGATAATGTTGATAAAGAATACTTAGAAAAACCACGTGTATGGAATATGAAAAGCATTAAAAGATTTATGCTATATATGGGACCAACAAGCTCTATCTTTGACTTAATGGTATTTGCAATTTTATGGTTCGGATTTGGATTAAGAACACCAAATGCAGCATTATTCCAATCAATATGGTTTTCATATGGAGTAGTATCCAATTTAATAGGACTTCATATTATAAGAACTTCTAAAACACCATTTCAAAGTCATGCATCAAAAGCAGTGTATGCTACATCCATTGGATTAAGCATTATTGCAATCATAATACCATTTACATTTATAGGTAGTTATATTGGACTAGTTCCAATACCATTACAATATTTTAGTATTATTTTATGCGTGCCAATATTATATTGTATTCTAGCATCTATTATAAAGAAGAAATATATTAAAAAATATGGTGAATGGTTATAAATTTTCCTAATTGGGGACAGGCGTATTTGTCCACTTTTTTCCAAACTAGGGACACACGTTAGCATTTTTCATAAAAAACTAACGTGTGTCCGGTTTGTATTTATGAGAATAGGCATCTAAATGATTTAATGTAGGTCATTTTTGTGATATTTTTATAAAAATGCTATCCCAACTTATATACTTTCTAATGCAATTTTAATCATATTATTTAGCGAACGTTCTCTTTCTTCAGAAGTACTTTCCTGATTTTTGTAATGAGAATCGACAACGGTAAGAAGGCATGCAGCTTTTCTATTAAAATATTTTGCCATATAGAATAAAGCAAATGCTTCCATCTCACAAGCTATAATATTTAAATCTTTAGGAAATCTCTCAATAAATCCATCAATATCGTCTAAATATCCATCAAAACAATCATTGCAAAGTGTGTTTCCTTTTATTAATGGAATGTCAATTTTAGAAGCGGTTTCTTCTAACTTCTGATTAAGATCTAAGCTAGCTTCAGCAATATGTTCTTCATTTTCGCTCCATTCATAAGCAAAATTTCCTTCGGTATAGCTTTTATCAACTAATATCGTGTCAAATAGATTTAAATCTTCGCTATAAGATCCGCAAGAACCAATACGAATAATTTTTTCTACATCATAAAATTTAAATAGCTCATATGAATAAATTCCCATACTTGGCATTCCCATACCAGAAGAAAATACAGTAACAGGTTTACCTTTATAGGTTCCAGTGTAGGCTAACATATTTCTAACTGTATTTACAAGTCTAGCATTTTCTAAAAAATTTTCGGCAATATATTTAGCTCTTAATGGATCGCCAGGCATAAGAACTGTTTTTTCAATATCTTCTTTTTGAGCATTACAATGAATAGACATAAATTACCTCCTAAATTCCAATTTGGGGACAGGCGTATTTGTCCACTTTTCCAAACTAGGGACATACGTTGTCACTTATAAAAGATTATATCATATATTTTTTTAAATAAACATTTTTCTATAAAAAAATAAAGTCCCAATTGTTACTATATAATGGTTTTCAAAAAAGCATGTCCTGCAAACGGGATGTACTAATTAAAAAACTTCGCTTCGTCCCGACGGAGCGAAGTTTTTTAATTAGTACATCCCTGCGCGGACTTAATATTTTGCATAACCATTATCTAGTAACCCCCAGGTTGCACTGGGACAATACAAATATTATCTGTACCAACTAGGTATAAAGAAAATAGAAACATCTAATACTTGCAAAAATAAAAATAGTAAAAATGTAACAATAACAGATGTCATACCCAATATTAAACCTGTTTTTCCTAAACTTCTATCACCTTTTTTCATAGCAATAATACCAAATACAATTGATAGAATTGCAGATAACACAGAGATAATAATGAAAAATAAAAATACAATAGAAACAATGCCAAATACTAATGATGCGATTCCCCATCCACTAATTGAATTAGAATTTTTTTGTACTTCTTGTTCCATCGATATCCCCCCTTTCATTAGCAGTATTATTGCATGATTTAGAAAATATGTCAAGTTTTAGCCAATAGAAGCGCAGATTATTTAGCTTTTAGAGTTATGCTGGATTTAGAATCAAACGAGCATGGGACAAATTGAGAAGAGTGGATAAATACGCCTGTCCCTAAATTGGAAAAAAGTGGACAAATACGCCTGTCCCCAAACTGGAATTGAGAATGTTTTGTGAAAATTAAAAATAAGTATTGACATTTAAATAAAATGGGTATATATTTTTAGCAGTCAAAATGAATGACTGCTAAAAATATTAATATGAAATATAAATCATACATCTATATTTTATACATATTAATATATAGAATAAATGGTATAAATTTTTAAGGAGGTAGATAAAAATGTTAAAACCATTATCAGACAGAGTAGTAATAAAAATGTTAGAAAATGAAGAAACAACAAAAAGTGGTATTATTTTAGCACCAAATGCTACGGAAAAACCACAGATTGCCGAAGTTGTTGAAGTTGGACAAGGAAGGGAAGTAGATGGAAAGCTAGAAAAAATGCTAGTAAAAAAAGGCGATAAAGTTGTAGTTAATAAATATGCAGGAACAGAAGTAAAATATGAAGGAGTAGACTACATCATAGTGAAACAAGATGATATTTTAGCAATTGCAGAATAAAGTAAATCACTAGGAAAAAATTAAATAGCTATAAAGATTCAAAAAAAGTAATCAATAAATAAGTAAGAAAAAATTCTTACAAAAAACGAAAAGTTTAAATGGAGACCTGTCCCCAAAGCGACAGGGTTGTCGTTTTTAGGACTGTCCCCAAAACGACAAAGTAAAGAAAGGATGATAGAAATGGCAAAAGAAATTAAATTTGGAGAAGATGCAAGAAAAAGCTTGCTTAATGGTGTTAATAAATTAGCAGATGCAGTAAGAGTTACAATGGGACCAAAAGGAAGAAATGTAGTACTTGATAAAAAGTTTGGAGCACCACTAATTACAAACGATGGTGTAACAATTGCAAAAGAAATTGAACTTGATGACCCATTTGAAAATATGGGAGCTCAAATTGTTAAAGAAGTTTCTATTAAAACAAATGATGTTGCAGGTGATGGTACTACAACAGCTATGGTTCTAGCACAAAGCATGGTAAAAGAAGGTGTAAAGAACGTTGCAGCAGGTGGAGATCCAATGGCTATTAAAAGAGGTATGGATAAAGCAGTTGATGTAGCTGTAGAGTCACTTAAAAAAATTAGTTCCCCAGTAAATGGAAAAGAAGATATTGCAAGAGTTGCAAGTATCTCTGCAAACAATGACGAAGTAGGAGAATTAATTTCTGAAGCAATGGAAAAAGTTTCAAAAGATGGTGTTATTACAATTGAAGAGTCTAAAACTTCTCAAACAGAATTAAATGTAGTAGAAGGTATGCAATTTGATAGAGGATATGTATCTCCATACATGGTAACAGATACCGAAAAAATGGAAGCAGTAATAGATAATCCTTACATATTAATTACAGATAAGAAAATTAGCAATATACAAGAAATATTACCATTACTAGAAAATCTAATGCAACAATCTGGTAAATTAGTAATTATTTGTGATGATGTAGAAGGAGAGGCACTATCTACCTTAATTCTAAACAAATTAAGAGGTGTATTAAATGTAGTAGCAGTAAAAGCTCCTGGATATGGAGACAAGAGAAAAAATATGTTACAAGATATTGCTATTCTTACAGGAGGAGAAGTTATTTCTTCCGATTTAGGAATGGAACTAAAAGATACACAAATTGAACAATTAGGTAGAGCTAGACAAATAAAAGTACAAAAAGAAAATACTATTATTGTAGATGGTATGGGAAATAAAGCAGAAATTTCGGCAAGAGTAAATCAATTAAAAGCACAAATTGCAGAAGAAAAGAGCGAATTTGAGAAAGAAAATTTACAAGAAAGACTTGCTAAAATAGCAGGTGGAGTTGCAGTAATTGGTGTTGGTGCAGCTACTGAAGTAGAAATGAAAGATAGAAAATTAAGAATTGAAGATGCATTATCTGCTACAAAAGCAGCAGTAGAAGAAGGTATTGTTGCAGGTGGTGGTACAGCATTTGTAAATATTATTCCAGATGTACAAGAAGCGGTACTCCAATTACATGGAGATGAGAAAATAGGTGGAAAAATTATCTTAAGAGCATTGGAAGAGCCTGTAAGACAAATTGCAGCTAATGCAGGATTAGAGCCAGCCGTTATTTTAGAAAAGGTAAAAACGAGCGAAGTGGGAGTAGGTTATGATGCAGCAAATGATAGATATGTAGATATGAAAAAAGCAGGAATTGTAGACCCAACAAAAGTATCAAGAAGTGCTATTCAAAATGCAGTATCTATTGCATCTATGATTCTTACAACAGAAAGCTTAGTTACAGATAAAAAAGAGCCAGCATGCAACTGCGGTGGACATCATGATGACGAAGGACAAATGGGTGGAATGTATTAGTAAATGAATACGACTTTCCTCAAGTGAGGGGGTCGTATTTCATTTTAAAATATGATATAATGTAAAACAAATCAATATTTGAATGGAGTCGGAAATGAAAAATAAAACAGTAGCATTTTGCACTTTAGGGTGCAAAGTAAATCAATATGAAACAAATGCAATGATACAAAAGTTTAAAGAAAATAATTATGAAATAGTAGAATTCCAAGAAAAAGCAGACATTTATATTATTAATACTTGTACGGTAACGAATATGGCAGATAGAAAATCACGCCAAATGCTAAGAAAAGTAAAAGAGTTGAACCCAAAAGCCATACTTGTTGCTGTTGGTTGTTATGCACAAGTGGCTAAAGAAGAATTGGAAAAGATTCCAGAAATAGAT